>CAYMPA010000110.1:0-10415 GCA_964392105.1 uncultured Enterobacteriaceae bacterium | reverse complement strand
TTATTCGATTCAGTAGCTTAGATTAAAAAAACCATCACATTTTGTCTATTATCCCAAAAAAGACAATTTTCAGGTCAGAATCTTGGCGACTGCGTCTCTTTCTTCTTCCAATTCTTTTTGTGTGGCTTCCATTTTAGATTGACTAAACTCATCAATCTCTAATCCTTGCACAATTGAATAATCTCCATCCTTACATGTGACTGGAAATGAATACATCAATCCTTCAGGAATACCATAACTACCATCACTCGGTACGCCCATGCTGACCCAATCATCATCAGGTGTTCCCAATACCCAATCACGTATATGATCAATCGCACCATTTGCAGCTGAGGCTGCACTTGATGCGCCACGTGCATCAATTATCTCTGCACCGCGCTTGGCGACTCGTGGAATATACTCATCTTTGTACCAATCAAAATCGATCGAATCTCTGGCGGCCTTACCTGCAACTGTCGTATTTGTTATATCCGGATATTGGGTTGTGGAATGATTACCCCAAATAGTCATTTTCTTGATTTCACTGACCGGTGTATTTGTCTTTGCAGATAACTGAGCCAATGCACGATTATGATCAAGACGAGTCATTGCGGTGAAATTACGTGAATTCAAATCCGGAGCACTCACCATGGCAGTATGAGCATTGGTGTTGGCAGGATTTCCAACGACCAATACTTTAACATCACGACTGGCATTAGCATTTAAAGCCTGTCCTTGATCCTTAAAGATGCCACCGTTTGCCTCTAACAGGTCACTGCGTTCCATGCCGGGCCCACGAGGTTTTGCACCGACCAATAAAGCATAATCAATATCTTTAAATGCGGTATTGGCATCATCAGTCAGGACAAAACCGGCAGATAAAGGAAAGGCACAATCTTCAATTTCCATCACTACGCCTTCTAATGCCTTCATTGCAGGTGTAATTTCAAGCAATTGTAAGATGACAGGTTGATCCGGCCCCAGCATTTGACCGGAAACAATACGAAACAGCAAAGAATATCCAATCTGACCAGCCGCACCCGTGACGGCAACACGAACAGGTGTTTTCATCTTTTAATCTCTCCTTTCACTGAGTTTATTATTGTTATCAACAGGGCAAGCTATTCAACCACGTTTTTCGATCGGCACATAATCCCGTTTTTCTTCCCCGATATAAAGTTGTCTAGGACGACCAATCTTGAAATCTGGATCTTCCATCATTTCCATCCATTGAGCTATCCAGCCTGCCGATCTGGCCAAGGCAAACATGACAGTATACATCGATGTTGGAATTCCTAATGCCTTAAGAATAATTCCAGAATAGAAATCAACATTGGGATATAGTTTACGTTCAATAAAGTATTCGTCTTTTAGTGCAATATCTTCAAGTTCCATGGCGATATCAAACATAGGTTGATCAACTGTATCTACTTCTTCAAGTAAATCATGACAGATTTGTCTGATAATAGTCGCACGTGGGTCATGGTTCTTATAAACACGATGACCAAAACCCATTAGTCTAAATGGATCGTCCTTGTCTTTGGCACGTTCAATAAATTTTGGAATATTGTCAGCCGTCTGAATCTCACCCAACATTTTCAATACAGCCTCATTAGCACCACCATGGGCACGTCCCCATAGCGTGACGATACCTGCAGCGATACAGGCAAATGGGTTTGCTTCGGCACTACCTGAAAGTCTTACGGTTGAAGTAGATGCATTTTGCTCGTGATCTGCATGCAATATAAGCATCAAGTTCAAAGCCTTTACTGCTACAGGGTTTTGTACGTATTCACGACTGGGAACCGAGAACATCATGTTTAGAAAATTTTCAACATAATCAAGATCATCACGCGAATAAACAAATGGGTGTCCCATAGCATGTTTGTAACAATGCGCAGCCAATATAGGCATTTTCGCAATGACCCGGATTGCTGTCAGATCACGATCCATCGGGTCATTGATATCCATCGCTTCATGATAATAAGAAGATAAGGCACCGGTAACGCCGATCATCATAGACATTGGATGCGCATCATAACGATAACCACTATAAAAACGTTCCAGATGCTCATGTACCAAATTTCGTCTATTCAAATTTTCGCGAAATTCAGCAAATTGTGATTCCGTAGGTAATTCTCCATACAGCAACAGGTAACAAACCTCCAGATAAGAACTGTTTTCGGCCAATTGATCAATTGGATAGCCACGATGAAGTAGAATGCCTTTATCTCCATCGAGGAATGTGATCGCACTTTTACACGACGCCGTAGTTACAAAGCCTGGGTCAAACGCAAACAGCCCAAGTTCATTATAGAGCATCTTTGTATCAATTACTGAAGCACCGTAAACCCCATTCAAAATAGAGCATTCAATCTGTTTTCCCGTCCGATTATCGGTAATCGTGACTGTATCAGCCATTAAACTTTCTCCCTTAACTTATATCTTATAATTTTCATGATTATAGAAAAGTTGTGTAAGGATACAGAACTTTATGGCAATGCAGCAAGACCAGTTATCCGTGCGCGGCCTGATTTGTGCTTGTTAATGGCTTCCGATAAAATAAAAATGGTCTAGAATCATAGGGATTATATTCAGGAAATCCTATAGTTAGAGATGAAACTTGTTTTAATTAGATTAATTATATCAAGACAGTGACATTTCCTTGGTAATTTTGTGTCAAAACACCTGATACGTTCTGATTAATAACTAAAAATTAAAGGAATAACGCATGAAAAACACGGTGCCATCGTGCTTATACAGTGGTAATGCCTGGTTTGTAGAAGAATTATATGAAGCCTATCTAAACAAACCGGAAAGTATCGATCAGGAATGGCGTACCTACTTTGATTCTCTTCAAGAAGGTACGTCAGGAAATGATATTGCCCATACACCTATACAACAGGCCTATGCCAATATTGCTAAACACCGCCACTACGGAACATTGGCGCAGGCACCGGCTGCTGATGCAATTTCTCATCAAAAACAAGCCGCTGTTCTTCGCTTAATAAACGCACATCGATTTAATGGACACCGCCAAAGCGACCTGGATCCTTTAAAACAATACCAACGCCCGGATATCCCTGAACTTGACCCTGCTTATCACGGTTTAACTGAAGAAGATATGGATAAAACCTTTAATTCAGGTTCACTGTTTGCACCTGATGAAATTACATTACGAGAGATTATTCATATTATTAAAACGACATATTGTGGTTCAATTGGTGCGGAATACATGCACATTAATGAAACCGAACAAAAACGTTGGTTACAAAAACGTCTTGAAGAATCACTTGCTACACCGAATTACGATAAAGAAAGACGAATACGAATCCTTGATCGCGTCATAGATGCAAATGCATTGGAAGAATACCTGCACACAAAATATGTTGGTCAGAAACGATTCTCACTCGAAGGTGGCGAATCACTTATTCCATTACTTGACGAAATTATTCAATCAGGTGGTATGCAAGATGTAAAAGAAATTGTCATTGGTATGGCACACCGTGGACGTTTAAATGTGCTGGTAAATGCGATTGGCAAAAAACCGAGTGAGTTATTTGATGAATTTGAAGGCAAGACGATTGATTCCTTGAAAGGTTCCGGCGATGTGAAATATCATATGGGCTACTCATCTGATATCAGCACTCCCGGTGGCAGTGTTCATTTAACATTATCATTTAATCCATCGCACCTTGAAATAATAGATCCTGTAGTTGAAGGTTCTGTCAGAGCACGACAAGACAGACGTGCCGATCATGCACACAATGAAGTATTACCTGTTTTGATTCACGGCGACGCAGCCTTTGCTGGTCAAGGCGTGATCATGGAGACCTTTAACCTTTCACAGACTCGAGGTTATACAACTGGTGGCACGGTGCATATTATTGTGAACAACCAGATTGGATTTACTACCAGTGACCCGCTTGATTCACGTTCATCACTTCATTGTACTGATGTTGCCAAAATTGTTCAGGCACCTATCTTTCATGTTAATGGTGATGATCCAGAGGCTGTTGTATTAGTCACCAAAATCGCACTTGATTTCAGAATGGAATTTAACAAAGACGTTGTTATAGATATGGTCTGTTTTCGTAAACATGGACACAGTGAGGCTGACGAACCTATGGCTACACAACCCATTATGTACCAACAGGTTCGAAAACATCCTGGTGTCCGCAAACTACACACAGACAAGTTAATAGCTGAGGGCATCATTACACAAGAAGAAGCCGATGCCATTGCCAAGGAATACGTTGAATCACTGGAAAGTAATATGGGGGTTGCAGGTACTCATGCAGAACATGCAAATCCAAAATACTTGATCGATTTTTCGCGCTTCATTGGAACAGAATGGGATCATCAAGTTGATACAACTATCAGCCAAGCATCCGTTGAAAAACTATCTGAATTAATCACAACAATTCCTGATGATTTCGAATTAAATCCAGCTGTTAGTAAAATAATTGAATCTCGCAAAAAAATGGGCAAAGGCGAAATGCTTATGGATTGGGGGTATGCAGAAACAATGGCTTATGCGTCTTTAATCGATGCCGGCTATCCTATTCGAATTTCGGGACAAGATAGTGGTCGTGGAACATTCTTCCATCGTCATGCCGTGATACATAACATGAAAGATGGTCGGACACATTTACCCCTGCAACATATTAAACAGGGGCAACCAAGTTTCCTGGTCATCAATTCAACTCTTTCAGAAGAAGCCGTCCTTGCTTATGAATATGGTTACAGTAGTGCAGAACCGAGTGCCCTGGTTTTATGGGAAGCCCAGTTTGGTGACTTTGCCAATGGAGCGCAGGTGGTATTTGATCAATTTATCAGTTCTTGTGAAGCCAAATGGGGACGATATTGCGGTTTAACTGTATTCTTACCACATAGCTATGATGGACAAGGACCAGAACATTCATCAGCACGCCTTGAACGATATCTGCAACTTTGTGCGGAACAGAACATTCAGGTCTGTTTCCCCAGTACACCTGCACAAATGTACCATATGCTACGAAGGCAAATCTTGCGACCCTATCGTAAACCACTCATTGTAATGAGTCCCAAGAGCTTATTGAGGAGAAAATTATCTGCTTCACCAATTGATGATTTAGTGAACGGAAAATTCCAGACTGTTATCGATGAAATTGATGATCTTAACCCGGATGAAGTTACTCGTCTTTTAGTCTGCAGTGGTAAAGTTTACTTTGATCTTCTGGAACAACGTCGTGAAAGTGAGATTACAAATATCGCAATAGCACGAATTGAACAACTTTATCCATTTCCAAGAGATGATTTAAGAGCAGTTATTAATCGATATACAAATTTAAAAGAGGTTGTCTGGGTACAGGAAGAGCCAAAGAACCAGGGTAGTTGGTATTATATGCAATCAAGGGGAACCATGATTGGCTGTCTACAAGATCAGCATACCTTTGGTTATGCCGGACGTTTCTACTCAGCTTCACCCGCTACAGGTTTAATGCCACTTCATCTTGCACAACAAAAAGAATTGGTATCTGATGCCTTGCAACTTGATAAACTTGAAGTAACAACACATAAAAAAGTTAGCGCAATATTGCGTAGGTAATCCTGGAATCCTCAGTTGATCAGCCTTGAATTATGATTATGTTTTTTAAATTAGCAGCTTATAATGTGTTTGGCATTCACCCGTTGGGGAGTTCGCCTACTCATTCGATTGCACGTTTATCAGGTTCATTTGCTTGACAGCAAAAACCTTACGTAGAATGACTATGCGCGGCTTTCTAGTCGGCGCAACTGAACCTGAAAAACGCACACTCAAACGAGTCCAACTGAGGATTCCAGGATAATTAAGGAGAATATCGTGCTGGTTGATGTCAAAGTTCCCGTATTAGCAGAATCAGTCGCTGAAGCAACATTGATGACCTGGCAAAAGCGTGCTGGTGATCAGGTAAAACGCGGTGATAATCTAATCGATATAGAAACCGATAAAGTCACTCTTGAAGTTGCTGCATTAAACGATGGTGTTATTACCGAGATATTAAAAGATGATGGTGAAATTGTTCAAAGTGATGAGATTATTGCCCGGATAGATACTGAAGCGAAAAGTGACACACCTGAACCTGCTGAGTCTGAATCAGAACCTGAACAACAATCTCTGCCCGAAATGGACAGCAAAGCTGAAGAATTGTCTGAAGCAGATTTACCAAAATTAAGTCCCGCTGTTCGAAATCTCCTGGAAGAACATCAACTTGATGCAGCAGAAATTTCTACAAAAACAGATCGAATTACCAAGGGGGATGTGCTTCGACATATTCAAGGCAAAACTGCAAGTAATAAAGAAGAAACTGTACCACAGCCAAAAGCTGTGAAGACTCCTCCGCCGACTGCAGATACACCGAAACAAGTAACACTGAAAACTGAAACAACTAGCAGCATACTCGATAAATCTGCTGCAGTACCGGTATTGACAAGTAGTGCTGTTGACAGGCCCGAAGAAAAAGTACCAATGACACGTCTTCGTAAACATGTTGCTGATAGATTACTGAGTGCACAACAAGAAAATGCAATACTGACGACCTTTAATGAAGTAAATATGCAACCGATAATGGACATCCGTAATCGTTATAAGGATGAATTTGAAAAAACACATGGCATTAAACTTGGGTTTATGTCTTTCTTTACCCGTGCTGCAATAGAAGCATTGAAGAAGTTTCCGGTCGTAAACGCATCAGTAGATGGTGATAGTATCATTTATCATGGTTATTTCGATATTGGTATTGCTGTTAGTTCACCTAGAGGACTTGTAGTACCGATTATTCGAGATGGTGATGCGCTATCACTGGCAAATATTGAAACCCAAATTAGAGCTTATGGTGAAAAGGCCAGAGACGGAAAACTAACAATAGATGATTTAACCGGAGGTACTTTCACCATAACCAATGGCGGTGTTTTTGGATCACTCTTATCAACTCCAATTATAAATCCACCACAAAGTGCAATTTTGGGAATGCATGCAATCCAACAACGTCCTGTTGCAGAAAATGGTGAGATTGTTATTCGCCCCATGATGTATCTTGCTTTATCATACGATCACCGCATCATCGATGGTCGCGAAGCAGTTCAATTTCTGGTATCCATTAAACAACAACTGGAAGATCCTGCTCGTCTTCTATTACAACTTTAATAACATTTGATTGAGTGTTATCACATTTATTTAAAGGGCACCACAAAAATAGTAATTTTTTCGTGAGTGCTAGGACCTCGGTACCCCCTTGAGGGGTGAGCACCGCGCGGACGACTGCATGGACCTCGGTACCCCCTTGAGGGGTGTGCAGGAGGTAGAGCGACGCAGGAACGCCTACACGGATGTAGGTGGTAGAAAACATCAGGAACAAGTTTTCGAGCCAAAGCCGAGAACCGCAGTGTATAAATGAATACATGAGGATTCGAGCACGGGGCTGACACAGCAATCGCGGAAAAAGTGCATTTTATAAATGCCAAAAATAATTAAGGACTAAAAAATGAAAAAGTATGATGTTGTTGTTATAGGTGCTGGCCCTGGTGGTTATGTTACGGCTATCCGGTGTGCTCAACTGGGACTCAGTACAGCCTGTGTTGAAAGCTGGATCAATGATGATGGTAAGCCTGCACTTGGTGGAACCTGCCTGAACGTAGGCTGTATACCTTCAAAGGCATTGCTTGATTCATCACATCACTATCACCATATCAAACACGAAGCTAGCGAACACGGCATTACAGTTACAGGCGTAAGCATGGATGTGAATAAAATGGTTTCCCGTAAGGCCAAGATTGTAAAAATCCTTACCCAAGGAATTAGTGGTCTGTTTAAAAAGAACAAAATCGACTGGTTACGAGGAAATGCAAGATTAATAAACAACAAAGAAATCGAGATCTCACCGCAACACGAATCACACGATGAAAAAACGATCGTTGAAGCAAACTATATTGTAATCGCAACAGGATCCGTACCGACAAAAATTCCTCCTGCCAGTGTTGATGATAAATTAGTTGTAGATTCAACAGGTGCACTTAAATTTAATGAGGTTCCACGTCGACTTGGCGTTATAGGTGCTGGTGTTATTGGACTTGAGCTTGGTAGCGTCTGGAATCGACTCGGTTCTGAAGTAATCGTCCTTGAGGCCTTACCTGATTTTCTTGCTTTGGTAGATCGCCAGGTTGCGAAAGAAGCAGAAAAAATATTGCGCAGTCAGGGTCTGGATATTCGACTTGGTGCCAAAGTTACTGGAACAGGTAGCAACAATCGTGAAGTCACAATTAATTATGAAGATGCTGAAGGCAAACAACAAACCACCGTCGATAAATTAATCGTGGCTGTTGGACGTTCACCTAATACGGATGGATTAGGTGCACAAGAATGTGGTCTTGAACTTGATGAACGCGGCTTTATTGTTGTCGATGACAATTGTAAAACCAGCCTGGAAAATGTCTATGCCATTGGCGATGTTGTTAGAGGCCCGATGCTTGCGCATAAGGCATCGGAAGAAGGTATTGCAGTTGCTGAAAGATTAACCGGGAAACCCGGTCATATGAATTACGACACTATTCCATGGGTCATCTATACCTGGCCGGAAATTGCCTGGGTCGGCAGGACCGAGGAGCAATTAAAGACGGATGGAATAGAATACCGAACAGGCAGCTTCCCGTTCATGGCAACAGGACGTGCAAGAGCTATGGGTGAGGCCTCTGGTTTTGTAAAAATCCTGGGAGATGCCAAAACTGACCGAATTTTGGGAATTCATATCTTTGGTCCAAGCGCATCGGAACTCATAGCTGAGGCTGTTGTTGCAATGGAATTTGATGGAAGCGCTGAAGACCTGGCCCGCACAATACACGCACACCCAACCCTTTCAGAAGCCATGCATGAAGCGGCATTAGGTGTTGATAACAGAACTCTCCATATTTAAGGGCACCTCTAATAATAGTAATTTTTTCGTGACCGGTTTTTGCTCCTGCACCAACAGTAGGCGCTTTAGGCGAAACCGGTATACAGTACGTCCTTGTACATAAGTGCAAAGGGATATACGCAGACAACTACATGGACCTCGGTACCCCCTTTGAGGGTGAAAAGTGCATTTTTAGAGGTGCCCTTAAAAAGTACACGTCCTTGTGCGAATATTCAGTGTAACAAGAGGAGGTCTTAATACACTATAAATGGAGATGACTTAGGTTCAATCTAAAAGCAGAGAATCTGACATCTGCTTTATCCAAATCTCTATGGCTAATAAGATAATCTCCAGTTATCTTGTTTACAATAGTGTTTTTATTGATATATTGTTTCCTGTATAGAAACATTATAAATTTATCAGATGGATAAAGTAATGAGCATGCGGGTTTTTTCTGCTGTTGCAAAAAATGGAAGTTTTTCAGAAGCGGCAAAAAAACTCACCATTTCCAAGGCCATGGCCTCCAAACATGTGCAAAACCTTGAAAATTCTCTCGGTGTCAGGCTGTTTAATCGTACAACCAGAAAACTGAATTTGACCGAGGTCGGTAGCGCCTATTATGACAAGGTTGATGTGATTCTGTCAGAGATTGATGAAACCGAACTAGCTATAAGTCAGCTTAATTCAGAACCTAAAGGGAAACTAAAAATCATGGCTCAACCCTCATTTGGTGCATTTCATTTGTCTCGAGCCCTGTCGGTATACCTGAAAATATACCCGGACGTAACAACCGAGATAGAACTAAGCAATAGAATCCCTGATCTGGTAGAGGATGGTATAGACCTGGCATTTCATGTAGGTGAATTGGATGACTCGATGTTCGTGGCCCGTAAAATTGCTTCTGCACGGCGTGTAGTTTGTGCATCACCCGATTATTTGAAGAAAAACGGAAAACCACAAACACCTGAAGATATATCCAGACATAATTGTCTGGTTTATTCACCTCGCACGTCGCTTAAAGAATGGGAGTTTATTGATCAAGGTGAAAAAATAAAAATTAAAATATCGGGTGATATTCAATGTAATGATGGCGATGCCCTTCGTATTGCGGCAATTCAAGGTTGTGGAATTGCTCAATTACCAACTTATATGGTTGGTCTTGATATTCAATCTGGACGACTTAATGCATTACTTGAAGAATACGAACCAGAAAAATTACCGGTTTATGCTATATATAATCATAGAAAGTATCTTTCTGCGAAAATACGTACATTCATTGATTTCATACACGACCTATACCAACCTGAACCTTATTGGAATGAATGGACTTGATTATTATCAAATGAACAATTATTAAAATATAATAAATTTAGTTAATAATAAGGCAAACTGGACATTGTCTATCAGGATCTGTTAGGATTTGCGCCCTTTGTTGCAATGCAACATTTTTTTTATCTAATTTACTGTTTCTGGGAGTGTGTTTGAAACAGCGATTTCTATATGTAAATTTATTATTAACGAAAAAAC
>CAYMPA010000109.1:0-10482 GCA_964392105.1 uncultured Enterobacteriaceae bacterium | reverse complement strand
TTTCCAAACTGAAAAGTCCAGTGTTGGCAGTTTGATTCTGTCCCTGGCCACCATTCATTTAATTAAATATTGACTCCAGTCAAAACTCTTATCAGCAATAACCAGAAAGGAAGGGTTCAGTAACGATTCTTTCGTATTGTATTCAAGTGTATTGAAACTTGTATCAACTACAATTCCTCCAGATTCTTCTACAATACATTGTGCTGCAGCCGTATCCCATTCAGAGGTTGGACCAAAGCGTGGATAAATATCGGCAATACCCTCAGCCACGAGACAAAATTTTAGCGAACTACCAATAGCGAGGATATCCGGATTTATTAAATTTGCGATAAAGGCTTGTTGTTGTTCATTGCCATGAGAACGACTACCTGCCACTGTGATTTTATTATTATCAGCTTTTCTTGCAGAAATCTGATTTGTCTTTCCATTTTGTTCATGTTTATAGGCGCCATTATTAATAGCTGCCGTGTAGCTGATACCTGTTACGGGAATATGGATAACGCCCATTATTGATTGGTGTCCTTCGATCAAGGCAATATTCACTGAAAATTCGCCATTACGTTTAATAAATTCTCGTGTTCCATCCAGTGGATCTACAAGCCAATATTGATTCCAGTTCTGTCTCTCATTAAAACTGACATGAGATGATTCTTCTGACAATATTGGTATTGAAGGTGTTAATGTTGATAAGCTCTCACATATCGTTTTATGTGCAGCCAAATCAGCTGCAGTCAGGGGTGAGTTATCTTGTTTATTCTCAACAGAAAAATCTGTTTTATAGATTTCCAGTATTTTGTCCCCGGCGTGACAGGAAATGGTTTTAATCTCAGGTACCAGTTCGGCCAGGTCTTGATGTTTAATTTCAATCATTCGATTTGCTTTGTTATCCTTGTGCGCTCTGTAATCCATTTTACCTGTCTTGAAACAACATGAAACCCGACATTAACTGGAAATCTATTAAAACAGTCTTGTTAGATATGGATGGCACGCTTCTAGACTTGTATTTCGATAACTATTTTTGGCAAGAGTATTTACCAGAGCAGTGGGGTAAGTTGAATAACATGGATGCTGAGTCTGCCAAGTTACAGTTACATGAGTGGTATGCAAAGGAAGCAGGAACGCTTTCCTGGTATTGTCTGGATTTCTGGACAGAAAGATTAAAATTTGATGTCCTGGAATTGAAGTCTGATGTCGAATATTTAATACAATTCAGGCCTCACGCAAAATCTTTTCTTGAGAGGCTTAGTAATTCGGAATTTTCAATGATAATGGTCACTAATGCGCATGAGAAGCTAATCAAGATGAAGATAGACAAAACGGAAATGGATGTTTTCTTTGATCGGGTTATTAGTGCACATGCTATAGGGCATGCAAAAGAAGAACAGGCATTCTGGGAAAAATTGCATTTAGAAGTACCGTTCGAATTAGATGAAACTTTATTAATTGACGATAATTTAACTGTGTTAAGAGCAGCTAGAAACTTCGGGATTGAAAATTTATTTACGATAGCAAAACCAGATAGTCAAAACCCGGAGCAAGATACAGCAGAATTTGAAGCGATCTATTCGTTTAAAGATCTGGTTTTTTAATGATTTTAGAGATGTCCTTTAGTTAAACCGTAACAAAAGTCCCAAACATTATGTTCAAGTCTTAATCCACGGGACTCATAACGTGTATTAGTACGCCAATTTGGTCTCGGAGCTGAATGATTGTTATCGGCAAGGTTAATCAGTTCTAGATCAGAATTACACAATTGTTGTATGTGCTCTGCATAATCCTTCCAATCTGTCGCAATGTGTAAACGCCCATGCTTGGTGAGACATATTTTTATAAGTTCGAGCAACTGACTATTAATAAGTCGACGTTTATGGTGTCTTTTCTTTGGCCAGGGGTCAGGAAAAAAGATAAATATCTGACTTATGGAATGACTCGGGATCTGTTCTTGTAATACATTTACCACATCGTAATTAATAATCTTGATATTAACTAAATTGTTTAATTCTATTCTATTTAGTAATTGTCCTATTCCAGGACGATGTACTTCAATTGCAAGATAGTTATTTTCCGGATGAGTTTGGGCATGGCTAATTGTTGTATCACCTATGCCAACACCAATATCCATAATTACAGGCGCACGCCTTTTAAACAGGGTATCAAAGTTAATAAATTTTGGACAAAACTCAATTCCATGTTTATTCCAATAATTATCCAGCGCGTATAATTGCGATTTTGTCAGTCGGCCTTCACGACGAACAAAACTTCTGATGATTCGAGATTGATCAGTAAAGTCGTTCAATGAAAGTAATATTTGCTTTTAACAGAGATAATAATTATCAATTAATTACAAAGGCGTCTCTAAATATGCACTTTTTCCACGATAGCAGTGTCAGCTCCGTACTCGAATCCTCATGTATTAGATATACACTGCGGTTCTGCGTGCGACGCTTCCTCGCTCTCGTGGAAAAAGTGCATATTTAGAGATGCCTTTAAAAGAAACGGCCATCTAGAGGTGACGACGCACTGGCATAGGCTCGTCTTGGCATTCTACCGGCCAGATAGGCTTCTCGACCCGCCTCAATTGCTTTTTTCATTGCACTTGCCATTAATATCGGGTTACCAGCTTCCGCAATAGCAGTATTCATTAGTACACCGTCACAACCGAGTTCCATTGCAATTGCAGCGTCTGATGCTGTACCAACACCCGCATCGACAAGAATTGGAACTGACGCGTTTTCAACAATTGTACGGATGTTATAAGGGTTTCGAATACCAAGGCCAGAACCAATCGGTGCTGCAAGTGGCATTACCGCAACGCAACCGATTTCTTCAAATCGTTTGGCCATAATTGGGTCATCTGTTGTATAGACCATAACCTTAAAGTTTTCATCTATAAGAAGTTTTGCAGCTTCAAGTGTTTGCGGTATATCAGGAAATAGTGTCTTTTCATCTCCGAGCACTTCAAGTTTAACCAGGTCATGTCCGTCTAATAATTCCCTGGCCAATTTACACGTCCTGACAGCTGACTCAGTATCATAACAACCTGCAGTATTGGGTAAGATAGTAAATTTATCCGGGGAAATTACATCAAGCAGGTTGGGTTCATCCGTATTCTGACCAATATTAGTTCGACGTATTGCCACTGTTACTATTTCAGCGCCACTGGTTTCAATAGCATTTTTAGTCTCTTCATGGTCTTTATATTTGCCTGTACCAACTAATAGTCTGGAAGAATAATGAGTACCCGCTATAGAGAAGCCGTCTGTGTTTGAATTAGACATATTTTGAATTATATATAGCTATGTTGATGAAGCAGGTATTAACTTATCCACCACCAATGGCCTGTACGATTTCAATATTATCCCCTGCATGTAGTTGTGTATTGAGATATTCACTTCGAGGAATAATATTCTGATTTATTTCAATAGCAAATTTTCCTTCCAACTCCAGGATTGAAATAAGATTTGCAATAGTACAGGTTTGATCTATTGAATAAGGATCACCGTTTAGTAAAACTTCCATTGATTATAATAATGGTATTAACCAGAAGAGCGCATTAGAAATTATTAATCAAGGTCAATTTCCATACCTTCCCTTGCGATATGGCATTTTAATGATGCATCTCGTTTTTGTATTATTTCCTGGCATTTCTCATATATATTATCGATAGCATCATCATCATTGTAAGGGTCATGATGATATAGATATAATTCCTTAACCCCTGCATCAATTGCATAATTTATTACGTCAACATAACAAGAGTGCCCCCAACCACGTTTTGTTTCATAATCTTCAGGGGTATATTGAGCATCATGAATCAGAATATCGGCATCTTGTATTGTCTTTAATTCGTATTCATATTCTTCCCGGTTCATGGCTTCAAACATTTTCTGTTCTTCTTCACTAAACTCGGTCATCTTTTGTTTGATTGATTTATCAAGAAACTGACATTCATTATCAGAAATATAAGTTACTGTTTTGCTTCCAGCCTTAATCTTATATCCGTACGTAATACCAGGATGGTGGGCGCTGTAATGCGTAATATCAATCGGACCGTGACTTATTTTTGTTTCTCTCGGGTCAAGATAGTTGATCTTGGCCATCCAGGTTTCTGTACCTACAGGGAAATAGGGCGCTTGCATTTGTGAATCAAGATTTTGCTTAATTTCCTGGATTGAATCTCCGGGACCGAAAAAGTTTATATCCCAGTCAGGGATGAATGCGGGTACAAAAAATGGCAGACCACATATATGATCCCAATGATAGTGTGTTAATAAGATTAATAAACTTTGTTTATTTCCTTGCTTCACCAGTTTATTACCGAGCGGAATTATACCGGTACCTGCATCACAGATAAGCAGATGATCATCTACATTTACTTCAACACACGAAGTGTTGCCCCCAACCTTAAGATGAGTTGGAAAGGGTGCGGCATACGATCCCCGTACGCCCCAAAAGTGGAGATAGGATTTAGCCATGCGCTTTTATTTACTAATTAGTAAGGATTATCTTTATTAATATAATCGAGGATTATATCTGTTATTGTTCGCATTGGCATCGGTTTGATAATAAAATCTAGTACCCCGAGTTCATGTGCAACGGTTCGATCCTGCGCATAATCTTTTGATGTAATCATTATTACAGAAGTGTCTCTATGTAGAGGCAATCTTCGCAATTCCTGTAAGAAGGTTAAGCCATCCTTTTCAGGCATAATGATGTCGAGGAATAGTAAATCTGGCTGCTTATCCTTAAGGTATTCCATTGCCTCATCAGCAGAGCCATAGGTAATTAAATCAAGCGCCAGATTTTCTGTGCTACGCTCAAATAATGCCCTTACAGTAGCATTATCGTCTACCACAACTACTGTTTGTTTAGAGTCACCCATATTGAGATTCTTTCCGTATTCCTTTTTCCTAAATTAGAAGTAAACTTACAAAGTTACACTAACTTATTGATTATTATTATTTACATCTACTTTTCAGCTAATCTATCCATATAAATAGATAATTTTATTCCCAGAATTATCATTAGCTTAGCACACATTCTCAGTGTAAATAGTACACTAAAATACGGCATGAGCCACACACTTTAAACTTGTAATCGATAAAGACAGATTAAATCTAGAAAGAATCTAGTTCGTTGATCAGTATGAGTGACCAAGGTTAGTCTAGCGATCAAGTATTTTTCAGAAATACATGCGGGTGTAGTTCAATGGCAGAACATCAGCTTCCCAAGCTGAGAACGTGGGTTCGATCCCCATCACCCGCTCCAATGTATAAATTCTGCTTGCAAAATGTATTTGCCTGCAATTATAACCGTGGTCACTAAACTCGGCTATCCACACCTCGCCGTTCGTCATTCTGCAAATGTCCACTGACATTCGCAGAATGACTCACCCACCATCCGCTCCAGAAACCTGTCATTTTTGCCCCCCGTTTTGAGCGAGAATAGAGGTTGTATCGGCAAGTCGACCAATAAGGGTTTTTACAAATACTTTCAAAAATCGAAGTTGGGTTTCTTCAGCAGCACGGTCCAGTGTTGATGAATTGACTTGTATTAACGAGACATCGGTCTTTGCGATAACTGATGCAGAACGTTTTGCATTGGATAAATAACCCATCTCTCCAAAACAATCCCCTTCCTGTAAAGAATCAATTTGTTGCCCATTTTTCTCAACAATTACGAGACCCGATAACACGATATAAAAGGAATGGTCTTCTTCACCTTCTTTTATAATATGGGTATTAACCGGGTATTTGTGCCAGTTACATGCGCGGATCAATTCCCATATGTCTGCATCGGTAAATCCCTGGAAAAACCCCAGATTTTGTACTGTTTCAAATTTAGCGCGTAAGGAATCCTGATTTTCTACAGCATCAAGATCTTCAAATATCAATGCCAAATCTGCAGCCAGGTCCAGTCCCATGTTGTAGCGTTTATCCGGGCTTTTTTTCAGCATACGTTTTAAGGCATATTCCAGTCCTTTTGGCACATTATTTCGAAATTCACTTAATGGAGGTGGCTTTTCAGACGTTATCTTTTTACTAATCGCACTAAGGTTGTCTGCTTTAAATGGATGATGACCGGTTAACATCTCATACATTACGACGCCTAGTGAAAAAATATCGGTATTAGTCGATATTTGCCATTCATTGATTTGTTCTGGTGACATATATAGTGGCGAACCTAGAAAACCATGGAACTGGGTTTCCATGAAGTCTTCACGAATGATCATCGCAATACTGAAATCAGCAATTTTAATATCTAATGTTTCTGTCTGCAGTATATTATGGGGTTTGATATCGCGGTGAATTATACCCTGCCGGTGGGCATAATCGAGAGCTTTTGCAACTTTGTATATGATTCCAACTACGTCACGGACAGAGAGAAGTGAGTCAGGTTTGCAATAGCTATCAAGTGTTTTAGCATCATGTATATACTCCATGACGAGATAACAGTTATCACCGTCAACATCGGCATCGAATATATTTAATATACTAGGGTGATTTAATACCCCTGCTGCCTGTGCTTCATTAAAAAAAAGCTTTTTGAAACGTTCGCCAGTTTCCTCTTCTTTTACATATTGGGGATGAGCAAGTTTGATTGCCACTTCTTTATCGGCAAAAGGATCGTGTGCTGAATAGACAGTGCCCATACTGCCACGACCGACTTCATCAATAATTCGATACTTACCAATTTTTTCAGGAATTGCCGACATCGCAAATATTTTCTACCGTGACAGTTTTTGTGTGTTAATTAAAGCAGAGGGAAAGAGTGATAGATAGCATAAACTTGCTAAATATCTTCCATTTTTAGTTTCAGCAGCATGAAATCCAGGTCATTAGCTAATAATCTATCGCGAGCTTGTTGTAATTTAATGGTGTTTTTATAGGGACCAATACGAACGCGATGGCGCACATCCTGACCATTTATGACTACGCGTTGGATGTCAGCAGTTACACCCATCAAGGCAAGTTTGGCCTTTATTTCATCAGCAGCTCCAAAATGTTTGAAGGAGCCAACCTGAAGTACAAACATAACGGGCTGCTCCTCTTTTTGGCCACTTACTTCCTCTTCATCAACCGATTCCCATTCAGATATATTAACTTCCTTGCTCGGTAATATTTTATAGAAATCAAATTGTGGCTCAGGTAATTGAGCAATATCTTCGTTTTTATTGTCAGTGGAGTTTTCTAAATCGCCAACGGGTTCATTTGCCAGTAATGGGTTGCTATTTACTATGGTGGCACTATGTTCATGAAAATAGATAATAACGGCAATAAATAATCCTATTGCCAATCCTGTAAGAAATGAAAGTGCGCTACCGAAACGCTTTGCAAGTGGTTCAGGCTTCTTCTTTTTAATATTTTTATAATCTCTTGGCACTACATTACCTCTGGAGAACTTACGCCTAATAGAGACAACCCGTTTTTTATAACTTGTTTAGTTGCATCTATCAAGGTGAGACGTGCATTTCTGATCTCATCATTTTCAACTAAAAACTGATTTGCGTTGTAATAGGTATGAAAATCATTTGCCAGCTCCTTAAGATAGTAAGCCAGCTGATGCGGTTCATAAGTTTGTGCCGCATTCTCTATCACATCAGGGTACCTGGCAAGAGTCGCAAGTAATTTGATTTCATGTGGCTCAGTAAGTATGGATAAATCAGTTAGTGTATCAGTTTGATTATAATTGTAGCCTTTTTCAGGCATTTGTCGGAAGACACTGCAGATTCGTGCATGCGCATACTGTATATAGTAAACCGGGTTGTCATTTGATTCTGATTTGGCCAGTTCCAGATCAAATTCGAGGTGTTGATCGCTTTTGCGCATGATGTAAAAAAAGCGTGCTGCATCTTTGCCGACTTCATCTTGTAGTTCATTTAAGGTAATGAATTCACCTGAACGAGTAGACATCTGTAGTTTTTCCTTACCCCGGTATAACGTTGCGAATTGGACAAGCAAAACTTCCAGTTGTTCTGGTAATAAATGTAATGCCTGCATGGATGCCTTTACCCTGGCGATATAGCCATGATGATCAGCTCCCCAGATATCAATCACTTTTTTATAACCACGCTCGATTTTTAAAAGATGGTATGCAACGTCTGATGCAAAATAGGTGGCATGTCCATTTTCGCGTATTAGTACACGATCCTTTTCATCACCAAGCTTGCTTGAGCGGAACCATTTCGCACCGTCTTTTTCATAGACCCAGTCATTGTCAACCAGGCGCTCAATACATTTCATGACTGAATTGTTTTCTACCAGTGAACGTTCAGAAAACCAGTTATCAAATTTGACGCCAAAATTCTCAAGATCCTGTTTGATTGTAGCCAATATTGATTCGAGTCCAGCATTGAAAATAATGTTGTAATCATTCTGACCTAAAATCTTGATACAGTAATTTATTATGTTGTCTACTTGTGTCTCTTTATCAGGCTCGTCAAACAGAGGCAAGATTTTTTCTGATGTATGAAAAAAACGATTGCCATGATCAAGGTGTAATGCAATTGCAATGGTGTTTATATAATCACCTTTGTAGCCATTGTCAGGAAAAGTAATATCTTGACCAAGGTGTTGCAAATAACGTAACCAAACACTGGCAGCAAGGATATCCATCTGACGCCCGGCATCGTTGACATAATATTCACACGTCACATCAAATCCTGCTTTGCTCAGCAGGTTAGCAACAGCAGCGCCATATGCTGCTCCCCGGCCATGACCAATATGCAATGGTCCTGTTGGGTTTGCTGAAACAAATTCAATTAATGTTGGTGTACCAGCACCTATATGAGAATTTCCATATCGATCACCCTTATTTAAAATATCAAGCACAATTGATTGATGCGCATTTTGTTTAAGAAAAAAGTTGATAAATCCTGGGCCAGCAATTTCAGTCCGTTCTAATATGTCAGACTCGGGTAGATGGTTAATAATGTTATATGCTAATTCACGCGGATTAGATTTAGCAGCTTTTGCCAGCACCATTGCAATATTGGAGGCAAAATCTCCATGTGCTGGATTACGGGCGTTTTCGATCTTTATATTGTGGTGTTCTATAGGAGGTATAATATCTTCAGATTCGAGCACTTTTAGAGACTGACCAAGTAAGTCTTGAATTTGCTTTTTCAATTAAGAGCACCTCCGAAAATGCCTGTTTTTAGCGATAGCTGCGTCAGTTCGGTAACTGCTCGACTGCTCGCTCCAGGCGCAGTTCTACCACCTACGTCCTGTAGGTGTCCCGGCGTTACTCTACCTCCTACATCCATGTAGTCGTCCGAGCTTGGTTATTCACAGGACATAAAGGTATCGAGGTTCTTGTTCTTATGTACAGGGATGTACTGTCAGGATTTTGTTCCTGGCAAATCCTGAGTACCTGCACACCCCTCAAGGGGGTACCGAGGTCCATGCAGGCAATGCCGGTTTTGCACGACTGCAAGGACGCAGGAGGTAGAGCGACACAGGGAGTCAAAGCCGAGGAGCAATAACCGGACACATAAAACAGTCTATTTTCGGAGGAATCCTTAATTAACCGCATAAAAAAAGTGGCACATTCTATTCGTTTTACCTGATCAGGATAAGGTATACATTAAATTATTTAACCACGGTTAATCCAAGACTCTCCCAATTTTGCATACCACCACGATACCATTTAAGTTTTTGAGCTGGATATCCGAATCTGAGTAAGGTTTTAATATTGGAAGGCGATTGGCCACACCACATTCCATTACAGAAAAGAATAAGTGTCTTTGCATTTGAAAAATCCCATAAACCTTCGATACTGACTGCGTCAAATTTGTTTTCCAGTATATCTGCTATCTGAAATGGATCTGCACCGGCTTCCGGTTTTAATAACGTCCATGGAATATTGGTCGAACCTGGGATTGTACCTTTATTTACCCAGTCTTCAGTTCGTGAATCAATGACAATAAGAGAATCATCCCCTTTTGATAAGCGCTGTAAATAATCCAGTACTTCCAATTCACCTATTGTTTCGACACCTTCAGCAATAGTAATTGGTTGAATACAAAATGGTGGGCACTTTCTTGAAGTTTTAGCGTAGTCTGGATTAATCGTATTTTCAGGTAATTGATTCCTCTGAATTCTGATCAGCTCTCCATTATGTTTAACATCTACAAAGTTGATCTCATTACTTATCTTTACGTCCAGGTTGCCACCTGATGCTTGTACTAAAAAACAGAAACACGAAAGTATAACTAAGAGATTGTATTTATTCATATTCGATTCAGAATTATTGCAAGGATACTTCTAAAAATAGTAATTTTTTGTGGCCGTTTTTTGCTCCTGCACCAACAGTAGGCGCTATAGGCGAAACCGGCATACAGTACATACCTGTACATAAGAACAAGGATATCAACAACCGCGCGCACGACTGCATGGATGCAGAACGACTCCAAGGATGGAGGAGGTAGAGAATGTCTGGAACACATTCTCGAGGTAGAGCGACGCAGGATGCCAAAGCCGA
>CAYMPA010000108.1:0-10592 GCA_964392105.1 uncultured Enterobacteriaceae bacterium | reverse complement strand
TATTTAAGTTTATATGTTAATTTTTTATTCATTCAGAACAAAACACTAAAATTATACTCTATAAACCCTATGAGAATGTACATGAAAACTCGTTTTTTTAACCCACTATTCACCCTGCTTTGTCTATTTCAGTTAAGTGGCACAGCTGTTGCCTATTCAGAAGCCGAGAATTTATTTAGTACCGGTTTAGCGCATTATGAAGCTGAGAAATATGCTGATGCCATAAGACAACTTGAAGGTGCTATCCAACTGGAACCCAAAATAGCTGAATATCATCATATTTTGGCCAAAAGTTATGGTCGAGAAGCAGAAAGGGTTAATTGGTTCAGGGCCATGAATTTTGCTAAGAAAACACTGACTCATCTGGAATTAGCGACAAAACTGGATAGTAATAACCTGGAAATTCTTGACGATTTAATGGATTTCTATCGTGAAGCACCCGGTTTTCTTGGTGGAGATAGTAAAAAAGCCAATGAAATTAAAGAGTTAATCGGAAAACTTAACCATGAAGGTTCATTAAATAAATAGCAAAAATTGAATAGATTTTGCGTGTTAATACGTTCAGAGATGGTCAATTAGTGATATTTCATACTAATATAGATTTATAAATGTGGCGGATATACACATATAGTCATAAATTTACTTATTTAAAGGTCTCATATCAAAATATTGAGTATTACCTATCTTGACAAACTATAGACGACGGTTTTTCTACACTACAATATTGCTCTTACTGCTCTCTGATGTAAGTGCAGATATTCGGACTGTGCCTGTTTCTGAGTTGGAGCCAGAAAACAAACATATTAGGGCAAGTGAATTAATTACACATATCTTAACGACCTATCATTACAAAAAAACCGAGCTGGATGACAAACTATCTGGTTCAATTTATAACCATTATCTGGAAAACCTGGATCAGAATAAAGCCTACTTCCTCAATACAGATTTACAGGAATTTGAGCACTATCGATTTGAAATTGATGATGCGATTATTAAATCAGATCTGAATCCAGCCTTTGAAATCTTCAAACGTTATCGACAACGTGTTGATGAACGAATCAAATTCGCTCTTGAAGAAGTAAACTATGATTTTAAATTTGATATTGATGAATCTTATCGATTTGATCGTCGTAAGGATGATTGGTCTACTAGCAAATCTGAACTGAATGAACTTTGGCATAAACGAGTAAAGAATGATGTATTAAATTTAAAACTTGCTGGTAAAGAAATAGGCGAAATCAGAAAAACATTATCTGATCGTTACAATCGGATACATACCAGTACCTTTCAACTAAACTCGAATGATGTATTTCAATCATTTATAAATGCCTATACGACATCCATAGAGCCTCATACAGCATATTTTTCCCCACGTACATCTGAAAATTTCGACATAAGTATGCGTTTGTCACTAGAAGGTATTGGAGCTGTTTTGCGCGGTAATAATGACTACACGCAAGTCGTAAAAGTTATTACCGGAGGTCCTGCAGATTTAAGTGGAGAATTAAATGTCGATGATCGGATTATCGGTGTGGGACAAGACAAGGATGGAAAGATAGTTGATGTTATTGGCTGGCGTCTGGATGATGTAGTTGATCTTATACGTGGCCCAAAAAATACCATCATAAAGCTTGATGTCTTACCTAAAGGCGTTGGGGCAGAAGGTCCTTCTAAACTAATTACTATGACACGTGAAAAGATAAAGCTGGAAGAACAAGATGCCAGTTCAAGCATCATAGATATTCCTGAAACCAATACGCACATCGGTGTTATTGATCTTCCTACATTCTATATTGATTTTGCTGCACAGGCCGAAGGTAAAAAAGATTACAAAAGCACTTCTCGTGATGTTCGCAAATTGATTAAATCAATGCTTAAAGAGAATATCGATGGTTTGATAATCGATTTACGCGGCAATGGTGGCGGTTCATTATCTGAAGCATTGGAATTAACCGGCCTGTTTATAGATAGAGGTCCTGTTGTTCAAACAAAAGATGCTTCAGGCAGAGTAGATATTAATTACGATCCTGAACCCGGCATAAGTTACCCTGGCCCATTGGCAGTATTGGTTGATCGTGATAGTGCATCAGCCTCTGAAATCTTTGCGGGCGCAATTCAGGATTACCGAAGAGGCATCATTATTGGTGAACCTACGTTTGGTAAAGGCACTGTACAAAATGTCATAGACCTGAATCGCTTTATTAAAGAAAACAATGAAGACCACGGCCGATTAAAAACGACAATTGCCCAATTCTTCCGGGTCAGTGGCGGAAGTAATCAATACAAAGGAGTGGTACCTGATATCATTTTTCCAACAGCAGAAGACTCTTCTGATCAGGGAGAACGTGCTTATGAAAACGCCCTGCCCTGGGATCAGGTAAAACCGGCCAGGTATTATCCTGCAAGTGCTCCTATAGATAGTTTTCAAGTTGCAAAAATAGAACATGAAAAAAGGATCAAGAATAATAAATTATTCCAGTTATTAATGGATGACTTGTATTTAAAACGAGAAGCCGGTGATAAAAAAGAAATATCATTACTGGAAAGCAAGCGTAAAACAGAACGTGAAAAAATATTAGCTGCAAAAAAAGATATACAAAACGCAATGCGAGTCGAAAAAGGATTACCACCGCTTGATGATTTACAGAGTAATACAGAAGTATCTGATGAAGAAAATGAACCTATAGATATATTATTAAACGAAACCGCAGAGATATTAAACGATTTAATATCACCTCCAAAGGATAGCGGGGTTGATACAAGAACTGTTAATATTTAAAAACCCACCATACTTAATAATAATTTGTAATATTAATTAAATTATAATACAAGCTTGGCTGAAACTTGTGTATCAGCTTTCATATTTATAGGGAGATTTGTCATTAAAACCACACCAGCAACATTAATTGAAGGCGACGGTATTGGACCTGAGATCCTAGATTCAACTATCGAAATTCTTGATGCACTCGGTGCTAAATTTGAATGGCACCGATTTAAAGCGGGCATGTCAGCTTTTGAAGAACATGGCGATCCCTTACCTCAGGCAATGCTGGATAACATCCATAAAACCAAGCTTGCACTGAAAGCACCACTTGAAACGCCTATAGGAGAAGGTTTTCGATCAGCGAATGTACGTCTTAGAGAAGAATTTAAACTTTATGCCAATGTCCGCCCTGCTATTTCCTATCTACATAACCGTCGCCAATATGACAATATTGATTTGGTGCTAATACGGGAAAATACAGAAGGACTCTATGTTGGTGTCGAACACTATATCCCGATTGATGATGACCCAAAGGCCGTTGCCGAGGCTTCTGGCATCATTACACGTTCCGGTTGTCGTCGAATTGCAAAATATACCTTTGATTATGCAATCAAGAACAATCGTAAAAAAGTCACCATTATCCATAAAGCGAATATATTAAAAAAACTGACGGGGCTTTTCCTTGAAACAGCATTGGAAGTAAGTAAGGAATACGAAGGTCATCTTGAAATCGAAGATCGTATTATTGATAACACAGCTATGCAACTTGTCACGAATCCACAACAGTTCGACATGCTTTTAACGACCAATATGTTCGGCGACATCCTCTCTGATGAAATTGCTGGCTTAATTGGCGGTTTAGGTCTCGCACCAGGCGGTAATATCGGTAAAGACGCAGCCATCTTTGAAGCAGTTCATGGC
The DNA here is from genome assembly GCA_964392105.1 of uncultured Enterobacteriaceae bacterium. GTDB lineage: Bacteria > Pseudomonadota > Gammaproteobacteria > Eutrophobiales > Eutrophobiaceae > UBA7359. The sequence continues at coordinate 6,907 of CAYMPA010000108.1, read as the reverse complement.
ACCGCGCCGGATATTGCAGGTAAAGGTATCGCCAATCCAACTGCACTACTACTTGCATCAGCGATGATGCTGGATCATGTTGACGAAAAACCGTTGGGCGATCAATTGCGCTACGCAATTAAAGAAACCTTAAAAGATGCTAAAACACGTACAGGTGATTTAGACGGCACTGCTTCGACCAAGGAGTATACTGCTGCTGTCATTAGTCATTTAAATTAATAATTCTCCCGCCATATGACGCGCAATTACTACATAATATCCAATATGCACGTCCTTAAGACTACGTATATAAATAGTGCTTTGATGGCTACTTAACAAGAAGCCATGTGACAAAGAGTTAAATTGATGCGAATTGCTGTGATAGCTTGGGGATCACTAGTTTGGGATCCACGTTTATTACCAATTGAAGGAGATTGGAAATTAGGTGGTCCTGAACTATCAATTGAGTTTTCGCGCGTTTCACAAGACTGTCGACTAACGCTCGTCATTGATGGTGTTAATGGTGTCACTGTTCCAACTCGTTATTCATTTAGTAAACGTTGTAATCTAAAAGATGCGGTTGCAGATTTAAGAGATCGCGAAGGTACAATCTGGAATAGAATTGGATATGTGGATATCGTCCATTCGAATAATTCTGCGGCTATATTTACACAACCAGAACCGACATTTCAGTGCATCGAATCTTGGACTAAAGATCACAATATTGATGCTACGATCTGGACTGCTTTACCGCCTTCATTCAAGAAAGAAACTGGAAAAGATTTTTCAATTGGTGAAGCAACCAACTACATTAAGAATTTACCAAAATCAGCAAAAGACAACGCGATTGAGTATTTAGAAAAAGCACCAAAAGAAATCACCACACCTCTTCGTAACTATTTAGCACGTGAGGGAATCATCATAGATTCAGATCATTGGGGCACATCAGGTTGATAATTTATAAGTCAAAAAAACAATATGGTCACAGAGCACACAGAGAAAGAAAAAACAACGCAAATCAAAAAAACAGGTCGAATAAACCACTTCCATGAAATATTGTCAGGTTTTTTTAACCATTCATGCAATATCTATAAAAGCCTTTCTCTGTGTGCTCTGTGGCTTTTTCAATTTTTTGGTTTTCTTATGCACAGCTTAGGTTAAGTATTATTACAAATTACAAAAACTCTACTGGCTCAATCTCATCTGCACATTCAAAGTCAAATACCTTTGAATAAAAATAGTATTCCGCTTCTAAAGTTCGTTTAATATTTTTTGCCTGACGAAAACCATGCTGTTCTCCCTCATAGGCAATATATGCAACTGGGATTCCTTTTCTTTTTAAAGCATCGACCATCATCTCTGCCTGGTTAGGCAACACTATTTTATCTTCCAGACCTTGAAAGAAAATTACCGGACACGACAGATTATCAACGGCATTGATGGGTGATCGTTCTTTATATAACTCTTGCTCCTCCGGATAGGCACCGATTAATGAATCAAGATATCGCGATTCAAATTTATGTGTGTCCGTTGTCATTGCTTCCAATTCGCTTATTCCATAATGACTTGCCCCAGCCTTAAAAACATCGGTAAACGCAAGTGCCGCAAGCGTTGTAAATCCACCAGCACTACTACCACGAATCGCTAAGCGTTCTTTATCAACCCAGCCTTGTTCTGCAACATATAACGCGGCTTGACTACAGTCATTAACATCAACGATCCCCCATTGACCATTTAAGCGTTGACGATATGCCCTGCCATAACCACTACTACCACCATAATTCACATCCAGAACTGCAAATCCCCGGCTGGTAAAAAACTGGACAACCATTTTCAATCCGTTATGTGATTCACCCGTTGGGCCTCCATGACTGATAACAATCAATGGCGGCATTTCATTATCGAGTCCGATGAACTCCTTGTTCTTGGGACCATAGAAAAATGCGTGAGCGCTGTGTTCGTTATCAACTGGAAAATTTAACGACTCACCAACAGATATAGTTTCCTGGTCGAGACATAGATTATTGGATCTACGAATTACGCTATTAGTATTTTGTTTGATGTCATATTCAATAATGGATGGAAATTCATTCGGTGATGCAGCAAGAAACCAGGCTTTATCTTGATTACATACAATCGATTCAAAATCAGTATAAGGAAGAGATAAGGTTTCAATTGTTTTGTTACTGACATTAATTAAACCGATGTACGCCAGTCCCTGCTGTCGATATATTGCTAATATCAACTCTTTATCAATAAAGTCATAATTACACCCACGAAAAGACCATTGAGGTACAGCAAACTCTGCATCTAACGCAATAACACAGTTAATTTCATTATTCATATAACGATATAAGTTCCACCAGTTATTTCGATCTGAAACAAAACAGAGTTTGTCATCTGGGGCCCATACGGGTTGACAGACTGCTTCATTATCACCTCCGGCAATATGTATGGGCGTTCCTAATTCACCACTGTCATTAATCTCTACAAGATAAAGGTTCGTATTATCCCAAGGCATATTGGGATGCTGCCAACTAATCCAACACAGGTATTTTCCGCCATGGCTGATCCTGGGATTAGAATAAAAGTCAGCACCTTCAACCAGTACTTTTTCATTTCCGGGTTCAGACAATGACACTTCAACGATTGTATTTACAGCTTCATTAGTTTTGTCAGAGTGATCCTCACGTACACAAATAAGTCGATCATTATTTTTATCATGGACCATATCTGCATAACGACATGCTTCACGATTATTGAGTTTTAGACAGTCATTATTGGAATTAATCAGATAAAGACTTTGATCACTAAAATTTGTAAATACCAATCCCTGCTCTGTGGCCAGATAGGAACCACCGCCATATTCATGTACACGTGTACGTGCATTAAATTCTGATGGAATAACATCAGTTTGTTGCCCATCAGGAGTTTGCTTTACTACTATATAGCGACCATTTTCCTGGGGTCGCATCTCTATCCAGTAAATATTATTTTCTATAATGCTGATTTCGCCTAAACCAACACTATCTCTGAGCATCAAATCAGTTGTAATTGGTGATTTCCAGGAACCAAACACTGCTTTTTGTTTAATAGACATAACAAGAATACATTTATTGTTGTTTCAAAGGCGTATAATAACCAAACTGTTCTTAACAGGCATTATTAGATCGGGTACATCATTGAAGACAGGATTTATTTATAACGCCAGATTCATGGAGCATGACACTGGCCCTGGACATCCAGAATGCAGCGCGCGTTTATCTGAATCGATAAAGTTTCTACAAACTCAATCATGGTTTAATTCCCTAATTTCAATCGAAGCGACAAAGGCTGATCTGAAAAATATTCAAGACGTTCATGATGCTGCTTATATTAAGCATGCTGAAGAGGTTTGCCGGTCTGGAAACAGCTACCTTGATTCTATGGATGTAGGTGTTTGTACTGAATCTTACGATATTGCCTTACTTGCTGCTGGCAGTGCGATTCGACTTGCCGATGATGTTGTGAATGAAAATGTTGATAATGCCTTTGCTTTATTAAGACCACCTGGACACCATGCAGAAAATGCAATGGCCCTGGGTTTTTGTCTATTTAATAATGTTGCTGTATTGGCCCGTTATCTTCAAAACACACATGGTTTAAACAAGATAGCGATCATCGACTGGGATGTGCATCACGGAAATGGAACCCAGCATTTATTTGATGAAGACCCATCTGTTTTATACGTTAGTACACATCAATATCCTTTTTATCCAGGAACCGGCAGTTATTCAGAAACAGGTATTGGAAAAGGCTCAGGTTCAACCTTGAATTGCCCAATGCCTGCCAGGGCAACTGATCAGGATTATGAATTAGCCTTTATACAACAGATTTTGCCAAAAATAGATGAATTCAAACCCGAATTTATACTTATCTCGGCTGGATTTGATGCACATCAAGCTGATCCAATAGCCAATATAAATCTATCAACAGAATCATTTGGCTGGATGACTGAACGTGTTATGGAAAAAGCAAATCAATATTGTAACAATCGTGTTATTTCTTTACTGGAAGGTGGGTATAATTTAACTGCATTGCCTAAGTGTGTTGGCAAACACCTTGAAACACTCTTACAACAATAACAATCAACAATAACAATTATTTTTTACTCATGCGGTTATTTGGCTTCAGTATTATATTAATAAAAATAGTTTTCTTTATAATTATCTCCCTACAGGTTTATGCAGATACAGGAGTAAATCAGCTTCCTATGTATGGCGGTATTGACAGAACCAAAAACCCGGAATTCATTCAGGAAGATAAACTGTTTATAGCAAAAGCGTCACATACATTCGGTACACGTGAACATGCTTCAGAAGGTTATGTTGAGCGTGGTTTCGATCTTTATAGTGAAAATAAATATGACAAATCCATGGAGCGTTTTAATCAAGCCTGGTTATTGAGCCAGGATAATCCGTATGTCTATCTTGGCTTTGGCCTACTCTTGAATAAAGATGAGCAATGTTGTGAGACCTATAAGATGTTCAAATTAGCTAATGAAAAGGGATTAAAAGAAAGTGGTTTCCTCGCTGACTATGCCTATAAATCCACTCAATGTGCATTATTAAAAGAAAAGAATGTGCAACAGGAATTATTCAACGTATCAAATAATTTACACAAGCAAGCGTCACAGACACCAAGCAAGGCATTGCGGGCTTATGTCTATCACTCATGGGCAAAGTCCTATTTTCTCCAGCAAAACTTCCTTAAAGCACAAGAAATGATTGAACAATCAAGGAACTTCGATGGCACAATTGATAGTTCCTTGGTCCAGGCGTTGGAAAATAAAGTTCATGGCAACTAATTGAAGATGAAAGCACTGATAATCCTTGCTCATGGAAGTCGACGGCAAGAATCTAATCAAGAGATTGAGTATCTGGCAAAAGAAGTAAAAAAGATTGCAGGAAATGAGTATGACGTTATAAAACATGCCTACCTGGAGATAGTAGAACCCACACTGCTTCAATCCATCGAAAAACTTGTAAACAGGGACATTTCAGACATTACCGTTTTTCCTTATTTCCTGAATTCAGGCAAGCATGTCAAACGTGATATCCCGGCCATGATTAAAACAGCCACTGAAAAATACCCGGATTGCAGATTCAAAATGTCGGCATTTATCGGCAGGTATGAAGGCATGCCAAAGTTAATTTTGGACCAGGCGAGACTCTAATAATTTATCTTAATTTAGACTCAAAAACACACCGGCAGAACGTTTTAACGCATGTGTTGCATCGACCGGTTGAAATGGCAAGTTAAATTAGACATTCAGTTTTTATATTTAAGTCGTTCACATAGCTCCTGCCTGACTGTCTATACTTGTAATGCGTATCTGATATAGTACGCGCCATGCAAATTCACCTGAAAACACTGGGCTGTCGCTTAAACGAAGCCGAGCTTGAATCCTGGGCAGAAGGCTTTCAGGCAAAAGGCCATGGTTTGACACATAATCCTGACCACGCAGATATTCTGGTGGTGAATACATGTGCTGTAACACAAGAGGCCGTAAAAAAATCGCGGCAAATAATAAGGCGCATACAACGAAGTAACCCAATGGCCAAACTTGTAGTAAGTGGTTGTTATGCGAGTCTTGATAAACAAATTCAACGAGATATTCAGGGAATTGATCTGATAATAAACAATCAACAAAAAGATCAGCTGGTTGATATCGCATTGAAAGAATTAAATTGCGAAACTATGCCTGCTTTATCTACAGAACCCGGTGAAGCAAGTATTTTTCAACGAGGAAGAAATAGAGCGTTCATAAAAATACAGGATGGTTGTCGATATCGATGTACATTTTGTATTGTTACTGTTGCAAGGGGCGACGAACGCAGTCGATCACCAGACGAAATTATCAAAGAAATAAATCAATTTCATCAACAAGGCATACAGGAAGTCGTCCTCACGGGTGTCCATGTTGGTGGCTTTGGTAACGATATAAATTCAAGTCTTTTCCAGCTAATTAAAACTATCCTGTCTAATACTGATATTCCCAGAATACGACTTGCATCTGTTGAACCATGGGATTTACCCGTAGAATTCTTCTCTTTATTTTCAAATAAAAGACTGATGCCACATATGCACCTTCCCCTGCAAAGTGGTAGTAACAATGTTTTAAGGCGAATGGCTCGACGTTGTAATACAAATGATTTTAAAAAATTGATTCAGCAAGCGAGAAGTGAAATACCTGCTTTTAATGTAACAACAGATATTATTGTCGGCTTTCCGGATGAAACTGAAAAAGAGTGGCAAGAGTCTGTCAATTTCATAGAGGAAACGGGATTTTCACATATTCATATTTTTACCTATTCAAAACGTGAAGGGACAAAGGCTGCGACACTACCCAACCCAGTAAGTGCTTCTATAAAAAAAGAGCGCAGTCGACAACTACACACCCTTACTAAATCCATGCGCCAAACTTTCCTCAACGATCACATCGAAAAAACACATTCTGTACTTTGGGAAGCACAAAATGAAAACAATAACTGGGCAGGTTATACAGATAATTTCATTCGTGTTGAATTGAAAACCGATAATACATCAGACTTGGAGAATCATATTTCTAAAATAAAAATTACTGATGTTGCTGCTGACGCCAATCACTGTATTGCTGAACTTGTTTAAAGGACACCTCCGAAAATGCTTTTATTGTTCGTCTCATCCCTGAGACTCACCCCTTCGGGGTTTGCACTCAAAGTCGCTCCCGGCGATTTTGTCGCGATAGTTGCATTAATTACGTGTAACATCCACAAGGAATGATGTCTTTGCTCTTATGTACAGGGATGTATTGTATGCCGTCTTCTGCTTGAACGACTACTGTTGGTGCAGGAGCCAAAACCGGTCACCAATAATTCTACTCTCTGACGCACCCTACACTGATTGA
>CAYMPA010000107.1:0-10748 GCA_964392105.1 uncultured Enterobacteriaceae bacterium | reverse complement strand
TCAGCCGCTCGGCCATCTCTCCGGAAAAAAATCACAATTTTTAATCACCATAACATGGTGATTTCTCAAGTTAATATGAGGTTTTGACCTTGGATTTTCAGGTCGTCAAGGATACCCTTGCCGGGTTTCAGGGTAAAGACTAGTTAAAAACGTTCTGGCTAATCTGATACCTCAGATGATGCAGCATCATCAGTTTTTTCTTGTTGTATCCGATCATAGATTTCTTCTCGGTGTACGGCGACTTCCTTTGGTGCGTTAACGCCAATGCGGACCTGATTACCACGGATCCCTAATACTGTAACGTTAACCTCATCTCCAATCATCAACGACTCACCTACCCGTCGAGTTAATATCAACATCTCAATTCTCCTAATGCTTCCTTAATCTTTGTATATATCCTTGATTTATAAGTATAGTCCCTAAAACGTTGTTCTACGTTTTTCTCTGACATTTATAATAACGCTTTATCAAATATCAATCGGGTACTGCACTATAAATCACTATCTGGAATAGCTCCATTTTCCAACCCGAAGGCCGTATGTAATGTACGAACTCCAAGCTCTAAATACTTTTCGGCCACTACGACAGAAACCTTAATTTCTGACGTGGAGATCATCTGGATATTTATCCCCTCATTTGCCAATGCCTTAAACATAGTACTAGCTATACCTGCGTGTGAGCGCATACCAACTCCGACGACAGAAATTTTTACAATTTTATTATCACCAGAGACATCCTTGGCCCCGATAGCTTTCGCAGTTTTCTTCAAGATTGTCAAAGCCTTGTTGTATTCATTGCGATTTACGGTAAATGTAAAATCTGTACTGTTATCCAGACCGACATTTTGCACGATCATATCTACTTCAATATTGGCATCGGCAATCGGGCCAAGTATTTGCGAAGCAATACCGGGCTTATCCGGGACACCAACGATCGTCAGCTTTGCTTCATCGCAATTATGAGCAATGCCTGATATCAAGGCCGCTTCCATATTTTCATCCTCATTGGTTATCAACGTGCCTAATCCATCTTTGAAACTGGATAAAACACGTAAATTAACATTATACTTTCTGGCAAACTCAACTGAACGAATTTGTAATACCTTGGATCCGAGACTGGCCATTTCCAACATCTCTTCATATGTTATTACAGGTAATAGCTGCGCGTCCTCAACAATCCGTGGGTCTGCAGTGTAGACACCATCAACATCTGTATAAATTCTGCACTCATCTGCATTTAACGCTGTCGCCATTGCAACGGCCGTCGTATCAGAACCTCCTCGCCCCAAGGTTGTAATATTTCCATCTTCATCAATACCCTGAAAACCAGCAACAACAACGATCTTGCCTTCTTGCAATTCTTTGTGAACACGTGCCGCTTCAATATCGACAATCCTTGCCTTATTGTGTTCTTTATCGGTACGGATATGTACCTGCCCGCCTGTATAGGAAACTGCAGACTGACCTTTTTCTTCAAGTGCCATACTTAGTAGAGCGATAGTGACTTGCTCACCAGTTGATAGCAGCACATCAAGTTCTCTTGGAGTCGGTGTATGCGAAAGACTTTTAGCAAGCGATAACAGACGATCAGTTTCACCGCTCATGGCAGATACGACTACCACTATTTGATGACCCTGCTTTCTGGTTTCGATTACATTGTCGGCAACTGCCTGAATTCGCTCAATCGTGCCAACAGAAGTACCGCCGTATTTCTGGATTATTAATGCCATTAAACTATCTGTATTAAAAAGCGTTGGATTCTAGCTGAACTGGAATAGATAAGAAATAGATAATCAAGTAGAAAGTTGGTTACGAATCCAGTCGGGTACTTTTTCCAGTGCACCTTCCAATGCAGCAGGATCGTTACCACCCGCCTGGGCCATATCCGGGCGTCCACCACCTCGTCCACCAACTTGCTCAGCAACAAAATTTACCAGGTCGCCTGCCTTGATACGATCAGTGCTGTCCTGGGTGACGCCAGCAACCAGACTCACCTTGGAATCTCTCACAGTTGCCAGGATCAAGGCCGCTGTACCGAGTTTATTTTTAAGTTGATCAACTGTGTCGCGTAGGGTTTTAGGATCGGCGCCATCAAGTGATTTTGCAATTACTTTAATACCATCAATAGTCTCTGCATCACTGAGCATATCTGAACCCGCACTACTTGCCAGTTTGCCTTTGAGCTGTTCCAGTTCTTTTTCCAGTTTGCGGGTTTTATCCATCTGCATGGTCAATTTGGAATCAACTGTTTCTATATCTGTTTTCAGGAGTTCGGACATCCGCTGCAATTTTGCTTCAGCATTTTCAATCCAGGTTAATGCACCTATACCAGTTACCGCTTCGATACGTCTAACACCTGAGGCGATACCTGACTCAGTAACAATTTTGAAAACACCTATATCACCGGTACGTTCAACATGGGTACCACCACACAGTTCACATGAAAAGTCACCACCTATATGTAATACACGTACGGTGTCTTCGTATTTCTCACCAAACAATGACATCGCCCCGGAAGCCTTTGCTTCTTCGAGTGACATTACGTGAACCTGGGTTTCTTCATTATTTAAAACTTGTAAATTAACCAAGCGTTCAATTTCCTGTATTTGCTGTTTTGTTAATGGTTCGTTATGTGAAAAATCAAAACGCAAACGATCATCAGCAACTAATGATCCTTTTTGAAGTACATGGTCACCTAGTATTTTACGTAATGTGGTATGTAGTAAATGCGTTGCAGAATGGTTACGCATGATGTCGATACGTCGTGTTTGATCTACAGAAGCACGAACAACATCACCTACTTTTAAAGAACCCGTACGCAATACACCCAGATGTATATGTGATTGTCCCTGTTTCTTGGTATCTTCAACTTCAAAGAAGACATCACTGGTAAATAGCTCGCCCTTGTCACCTACCTGACCACCGGACTGAGCATAAAAAGGTGTCTCTAATAAAATAACACCACCAATATCACCCTGATTTAATAACTTTACATTTCGTCCATCCTGATAAAGAGCAATTATGGATGTCTTTTGTTGTAAGCGCTCGTAACCCGTAAATGCTGTGACCAAATTATCATTTGTATTAACAGATACACCAACATCAAATTTACTGGCAGCGCGAGCTCGTTGGCGTTGTTCGGCCATAGCCTTGTTAAATCCATTCATATCGACCACCAGTTTTCTTTCACGTGCTATGTCTGCAGTAAGATCAACAGGAAAACCATAAGTATCATATAAACGAAAAACATCTTCGCCCTTGATCACATTACCGTCCATTTTACTGGTAACATCATCCAAAACCTTTAAACCTTGCTCTAGTGTTTCAGCAAAACGCTCTTCTTCACTATTTAACACTTTTTCAATATGTGATTTTGCTTGAGACAATTCAGGATAAGCTTTACCCATAACTTGTTCGAGTGCCTCGACTAATTTATAAAAAAATGGTTCTCTGAAACCTAACTTATTGCCATGTCGGATTGCACGGCGAATGATTCTGCGTAAGACATAACCTCTGCCTTCGTTCGAGGGAAATACGCCATCTAATATTAAAAAAGAACAAGAACGAATATGATCAGCAACAACTCGACTTGAAGTAACATCAAGATCATTATTACCAGCGAGTTCTTTTATTGCCTGAATAATTTTTTCAAATAACTCAATCTCAAAATTATTATGTACATCCTGCATTACCGCAGTGACACGTTCGAGCCCCATACCTGTGTCCACTGAAGGATGTGGAATAGGTTTTAACGTACCGCCAGCATCACGATCATATTGTGTAAATACAAGATTCCATATCTCGACATAACGATCCATTTCAGCATCTTCCGAACCCGGTGGACCACCAGGTATATCTTCACCATGGTCATAAAAAATCTCACTGCAAGGGCCACATGGTCCGGTATCGCCCATCGACCAGAAATTATCTTTTTCACTGCGACGACAAAACCGTTCAGGTGATACGCCAATTTCCTTTAACCAGATGTCAGCTGCTTCGTCATCATCCTCGAATACGGTTATCCAGAGTCTTGATTCCGGTATTTTTAGAACCTCTGTTAAATATTCCCAGGCATAACCAATCGCTTCTCGTTTAAAGTAATCACCAAAACTGAAATTACCCAACATTTCGAAAAAAGTGTGATGGCGTGCAGTGTAACCCACGTTTTCCAGGTCATTGTGTTTACCACCAGCACGCACACAACGTTGCGATGATGCAGCCCGTTTATAATCGCGTTTATCCCTTCCTAGAAACACATCCTTGAATTGCACCATGCCTGCATTGGTAAATAAAAGTGTTGGATCGTTTGATGGAACAAGTGAAGTACTTGGTACTATTTCATGATCTTTCGATTTGAAAAAGTCCAGAAAAGACTGGCGAATATCATTGCTGGTTTTCATTAATAATGATTATTTCAAAAGTTGGTTAATAAGTTCACTACCAAAACCGCGACTATATAGGAATCGGGATTGTTTTGCCTTCTTTTGATAGTCACCCGGAATAGTTTCACCAAATTTTTTAATCCTTACATCTTCTGCTAATGACAACCAGTCAATCGAATCTGACTCAAGAAATCTCTCAATCATGCTCTGGTCAACACCACGTTGTCGCAGTTCCTGATTGATTTTCATTAGCCCATGTCCCTTGTTAATACTATGATGTACGAAACTTTCAGTAAAACGTTCATCACTCTGTAAACCTTCACTGGAAAGTTTATCCAAAAGTTCTTCGATCAATACTTCATCTTCACAACCACGCGCAAGTTTATACTTCAGTTCCTTGCGACTATGTTCGCGTCTGGCCAGGAAGTCACATGCTCGCTGCAATACTTCCTGGCGTTCTATATTCAGGCGACCTCCTCTTCTTTTTTGGCCTCTTCTTCTTCGGTTTCTTCATATGTATTTTCTGCCAAAACGGATGGTAATAGCTTCTCTCTAATTTGCATCTCTATTTCCTGTGCAATATCCGGATTTTCTTTTAGAAAATTACGGACATTGTCCTTACCTTGTCCGATACGATCATCTTTATAGCTGTACCAGGCACCAGCTTTATCTATAAGCTCTTGCTTCACACCTAAATCTATTATCTCACCAAGACGGGAAATTCCTTCACCATACAGGATGTCAAACTCTGCCTGTTTGAATGGTGGTGCAATCTTGTTTTTAACAACTTTAACTCGTGTTTCGTTACCAACCACTTCATCTCCTTTTTTAATTGCACCAATTCTGCGGATATCCAGACGAACCGATGAATAAAACTTCAATGCATTACCACCAGTCGTTGTTTCTGGATTACCAAACATCACACCGATCTTCATACGTATCTGATTAATAAAGATTACGCAACAACTTGCACGCTTGATATTACCGGTTAGCTTTCTCAAGGCCTGGGACATTAATCGGGCAGCAAGTCCCATGTGTGAATCACCCATCTCACCTTCTATTTCCGCTTTTGGGACCAATGCTGCAACTGAGTCGATAACTACCATTTCAACGGCACCACTACGGACCAACATGTCACAGATTTCGAGGGCCTGTTCACCGGTATCGGGTTGTGAAACCAGCAAGTCATCAATATTCACACCCAGTTTTTCTGCATAGATTGGATCAAGTGCATGCTCAGCATCGATAAAGGCACAGGTCTTACCCTGTTTTTGTGCTTCAGCAATGGCTGACAAGGTTAAGGTTGTTTTACCGGAAGATTCCGGACCGTAGATTTCAACGACACGCCCATAGGGTAATCCTCCGGCACCGAGTGCTATATCGAGACCTAATGAACCGGTACTGACTGTGGGTATTTTTGCCACTGGTTGGTCACCCATTTTCATTACGGAGCCTTTACCAAATTGCTTTTCAATTTGGCTCAATGCCATCGTCAGTGCTCTTTTCTTATCTTCTTCAACCTTTGCTGTAGCCATTTTGTTTCCCCATATTTTCTAACGGTAATGAGCCATTCCCCCGAACAGCTATCTTGGCGAAACTATAGGCAATACTTTTGATAGTGTCAATACTTTTTATTACCTTTATATTTTTTACCATATAATATATTTTATTAAGATATCGTGTGATTTTGTATAATCCCATGAATTTATTGGATTTTGAGTATGATTCCATCAAAAACAATGCTTGACGACATTAAGTGGGCAACCCGACAACGCCTGCAATATATAGAGCTAATGGCCTTTTACACCGGGATTGTTACTCGAAGTGATGTCGCTAGGGCATTTGGTATCTCAGATGCGGCAGCAACCAAAGACCTGAAAAATTACGGCGATATCGCGCCTGAGAACCTGACCTACAAACATACGGTTTTTGGTTTTGTGCCTGGCCCTGAATTTAAAGAAGTCTTCGCAGACCTGTCCCCTGTTGTCGTTTTACCTATATTAGAGGCCAATCTGACGACAGCAGGAGGCCCTATCCAGAATGAACCTGTTTTTGGTATCCCAACAGAAAGCCTGTCTTTGCCAAACCGATTGCCTGAGAAAGCTGTTCTTTCTCAAATAACTCGTGCTATTCACAACAAGAAAAAGTTGATAGTTAGTTACCGTTCACTTTCTAAAAGGGACAGTAAAGAAAAAAGAATTATCGAACCGCATTCACTGGTTAATACCGGATTCCGATGGCACGTCCGCGCTTATAACGAAGATACATTTGATTTCAGGGATTTTGTCCTGTCAAGATTTGTCAGTGCAGAATGTCTCGATAATGATGCCGAATCGAGCGCACAGTACGACGATGATTGGTCGGAGATTATTTCACTAAAATTAAGCCCTCACCCCAATCTGGACGATAAAAACCGGACCAGTCTGCTGATAGATTACGGCAGTAACAATGACATTATAGAAATAAAGATCCGGCGCGCCCTGATCGGTTACCTACTACAACAGTTATCTGTGGATACTACACAAGACCATTCATTGAACCCAAACAAGTATCAATTAATTGTCTTAAATCGAGACGAGATTGAGCCCTTTGCGAGTTGGGCATTCAACTAGGTTCATTACTTTAGTGGCCACTCTTTCAACACCTGATATTCGACTCCTGACTCAACTGACTTGGAAATAACCAAAGCAAAACTATTTACCTGCCATGGTATATGAAACGTTTCTTTTGGGACGACAACCTGTTTTACCTTTCTTGCGATAGTCATATGAGGTTTATATTCCCTTTGATCGATTTTTAAACCCTGCTGTTTGACACACTTCTTAATTGATTTAACCAGACTTAATAATTGCATAGGTATATTGGTTGTACCGATCCATAAGATAGCGGGTTTTTGCCACCAACCGACACGGGTAAGTACTACATCAAATGGCTTGGCATGTATCTTGGCAGCTTTATCGATTAGTTGTTCCTGGTCCTGACTGGAAACTTCACCAAGAAATTCAAGTGTTATATGCAGGTTTGATTTTTTAACAAGACGAATCTTTTCGTTTTTGAATTGTTGTGCGACCTTATTAAGGTTTGATTGGGTTTCATCATCGGGCCATAAAGCAAAAAAGAGTCGCGCCATTTGAATTATTTATTCGGAAGCTTTTTGTAATAAATCGAGCAACCCTTGCATTGCTAACAGACAGGATTGTTCCCTAATCTTGAGACGATCACCATCAAACTGAATACGCGTCGTATTGCCATTTTCATTACGTTTAAACCAGGCGATGCAAACCGTACCTACCGGTTTATCCTCAGTCCCACCATCAGGACCGGCAACACCTGTAATCGCGATACTGTAATCTGCCCGACTGTTTTCCAATGCCCCCTTCGCCATAGCACTTGCTGTTTCCTCACTCACCGCACCGAATTGTTCAAGCGTATCTAACGGCACAGATAACATTTCCTGCTTAGATTCATTTGAATAGGTAACAAAGCCGCGTTCAAACCAGGCAGAGCTACCTGGAATGCGCGTCAGGATTTCAGCGAGTCCACCACCGGTACAGGATTCAGCCGTGACCAGCTTGCATGATGTTTTCAAAAATAATTCTGCAAGTTGTTCGGCTTGTTGTGTTGCGGCTTCACTCATGATTGTTTTAGTCTTTTTTCTTTAAAGAACGTTTGTATCAAAGATCGGCATTCATCTGCAAGCATGCCCTTCTCTATTTCAACCTTATGATTTAATTCATTCGTTTGTAACAAGTTAAACACACTACCACATGCTCCGGTCTTTGGATCATCAACTGCATAAACAAGTTTAGCCAGCCGCGCATGAACAATAGCACTAGTACACATGGCACACGGCTCAAGTGTGACATACATTGTTGCATCTGGTAGGCGGTAGTTACCGATATTTTTACCTGCATCACGCAAAGCCATTATTTCGGCATGTGCAGTAGGATCATTGGATGATATCGGTTGATTCCAACCCTCACCGATTATTTGATCTTCATAGACTATAACGGCACCGACCGGGACTTCATCATGCGATATAGCTTTTTGTGCTAACTCGAATGCCCGTAGCATCCATTTAAGATCATTGTTCATTTAAAGATCTTAAATGAATCGATCATTCCCATTCAGTAGAAATAATGAGATAAGTTATTGATATATATTGCATATATTACAGTTTGAAACCACTTTGAAACTCGTAATTGTGTAATTCATAGTAATTATTAACACTTCTTGAGTAAATATAAGGATTCTATTCATGTTTACGATAACTTTACATTAGTTCCACACATTCTACAGGATAATCTGTACTGTATATTATGTAAGTAATTGTTTTAAATGTTTAATCACTTATCTTCTAGGAGATAGATAAACATTAACTTTGAAACTATTTTGAATATTTTTGAGGTATTTTTCTGAAAATATTTTCCGGAAAATTTTTGAAAAGGACTTCAATCGAACATCTCATATTTACTAAAGGTGTTCAATATATAGGCATGTCTATTAACTGTTTTTTCAAGAGTTAGTTTCTTCCTATAAACCGTGATGACAATCTATTGTTACCCTTATCCTTAAAAGCATACATATGTGACATTTGAAAAATGTTGACATTTAGACTAGATGTACTATTCATACCATATATGTAAAAAACTACTTAATATAAAAGGTATATTAAATGTTTAATTTAAACAATTATAAAAAATTCTTTTCTTTAATATTTTTCTTCTTAATTATGATCGGGTGTCAAAACGTTAGAGAATCAGAGTCCTATCCTATGGGGAATAAAAAGCACATGATTTCAGTAAGAGGAAATGTATATGCAGATAAAGCAGAACTAAAAGATGCGTGGTATGAAAAAGCAAATAATGTATGCCCATCTGGATTTGATGTTGATAAACTCGAAACCAAAGAGGTTACTCATTCCGGTTATAAAAAACCATTATTAGAAGGTGAAATAATTTGCAATTAACTATTGACCACTAAGACACAAATTAACGAGAGATGGTTAACCCCTTCAAGCAATGAGACTGTAACTAAAACTGTGTAACTGTTTATTATTAACCTATTAATTTAATAGGAAGGATAGACAGACATGAATCTAGAAGAACTACAAAAGATAGCCAAAGCGGCAGCAAAGCACCTTAAAACGGAACAGGACTTAAACGAGTTCAGTGCCATGCTAACTAAAATCAGTGTTGAGGCCGCATTAAATGCTGAATTGGATGAGCATTTAGGTTACGACAAACACGAGAAGACGAATGTGAGTAACAGCCGAAATGGCTTTACTAGCAAGACCTTGCAAACCAAAGACGGTCAGTTTGAGTTAAACACCCCGCGTGACCGTGAGGGTTCTTTTGAGCCAGAACTGGTCAAGAAAAACCAACGACGTTTCACTCTGATGGACGACAAGATCTTGTTTCTTTATGCACAAGGTCTATCCACGCGTGAGATAGTTGCCGCTTTCGAAGAACTTTATGGTGCTGACATCTCAGCCAGTCTGGTTTCGAAAATCACCGATGCGGTGATTGAACAAGTGGTTGAGTGGCAGTCTCGCCCGCTAGACGCAGTTTATCCCATTGTTTATCTCGATTGCATCGTGCTCAAAATACGCCAGGATAAGCAGGTCATTAACAAGGCCATCTATCTTGCCTTAGGTGTTAATCTGGAAGGTCACAAAGAGTTACTGGGCATGTGGCTAGCTGAAAATGAAGGTGCAAAGTTCTGGCTTAATGTGCTTACCGAGCTTCAGAATCGTGGCGTTAAAGATATCCTCATTGCTTGCGTGGATGGCCTTAAAGGTTTCCCTGATGCGATACAAACAGTCTTTCCACAAACTCAGATACAACTTTGTATCGTACACATGGTACGTAACTCAATGAAGTTTGTACCGTGGAAAGACTACAAAGCCGTGACTAAAGACCTAAAACAGATTTACCAGTCAGCAACAGAGGAAGAAGCGTTACTCGCGCTTGATAAATTTGCTGAACGTTGGGATGAACATTATCCACAGATCAGTCGTTCCTGGCGCAACCACTGGGAGCACATCAACACCTTATTTAATTACCCGCCTGACATCAGAAAAGCGATCTATACGACCAACGCTATCGAATCACTCAACAGTGTTATTCGTAAAGCAACTAAAAAACGAAAACTATTTCCAAGCGATGACTCGGCTAAAAAAGTTATTTACTTGGCGATAAGGGAAGCATCAAAGAAATGGACCATGCCCATTCGTGATTGGAAACCCGCACTCAATCGGTTTATTATTGAGTTCGAAGACCGACTAACGGATTACATTTAAACTTGGCAGTTACACATACTTGCTGAGACGTTCTTCAAATTCAATCATAAAACGATTCAACGCCGC
>CAYMPA010000106.1:0-10793 GCA_964392105.1 uncultured Enterobacteriaceae bacterium | reverse complement strand
TAACCATAAGCACTTATACTATGCCAATGGTTACGAAACGCCCTAATTACCTAATATTATCGCCAGGATAATATATTTTACTGTCTTTTTAAATTCGTTATGTCACACAAAGCCCAACTTACAGAACAAGATATTATCTTCGACATTGAAGATAATGAAACCGTGCTTGAAGCAGCTTTGCGCCAGGGGTATAACTTGCCATATTGTTGTTGTAATGGCTTATGTGGAACGTGCAAGGCGAAAGTTGTCAGCGGTAATATCACCTATACTGACAATTTGCATGGATGTCTTACTGAAAAAGAACGTAGACAAGGTTATGCATTACTATGTCAGGCTAAGGCATATAGCGATCTATCAATCGAGGTACGTACAATCGGGACGACTGACGATCTTGAACTCAAACAACTTGCTTGCCGTTCAACAACATGTGAAAAACTTAATAAAGATGTCGTCATCGACAACGAAATAAATGAAATCGTACTTGAAGCAGCTTCAGACCAGGAACATAACCTGCCATACGGCTATCGTGTTGGCTTATGTGGATCGTGCAATATAAATGTTGTCAGTAATAATACTGACGATGCTGATAATTTTCCTGAAGGACTTTCTGAAAAAATACTTGATTAACATGTTGCCTTACTATGTCAGGCAAAGGCAAATTGCGATCTATCAATCCAGATACGATGTCTATGCCTGTGTCCCACCAAACAAGATCGATACGATGGCAAAATCATTTCCCAAACATGGTTTAAATAAAGAACGACTCTTTTCAGACTCATTAGATTTAGCTTAAACCTGATAACTATTTTTTACGCGCATAACAAAAACCCGTGCGTAAACATAGAGAGTTTCAATTACCTGCTTGTTGCTTCGGAAAACTAATCGCTGCAAGAATGTAAAGCAATCCTGCTATGACTATCACAATATTGAATCCAAAATGCATTGCTAAAAGGCTTGCCAATACAGCACTGATGACCGAAGCGCATCCATTAATGCCCCATGCCCAGGATATTAAATCAGGTGCATGCTGCCCGAGTTGTGATAATCCCTTTGGGAATGGCATGCCCATACAAAATGCCAATGGTGCAATGATAATAACACTTATAACAATACGAACAACATCCGGCAAATGTATCAAATAAGAAAATAGAGTATCAAGCGTTAATAAATAGATCGCAGACAGTGCAACGATGACAAGAACGGGTAAGGTAATACCAAAATAATTATTACTAGATTTATGGTGACGCTGAGTATAAGCACTACCTAGCCCTGCGAATAATAAAAAGGCGGTTAATGAAACAGCAACGGCATAAAGCGGGTGATGTAAAAACAGCATTAGCTTTTGAATAAAGGCTATCTCTATAAAAAGAAATGCCAAACCCAGTGCAGCAAAGTAAACCAACATTTGACGGCGACGGATTAAATTTACATCCTGTTTTTGTAGGCGATGATAAAAATACATGGGTAACAGAATGAGTATTACGCTTGCTATCACAGCCTGAATTAATGTCACTACCAATACAAGGTATCCTGTATCAATTAATGGCACACCGCCTTTACCATACAAGTTGATGATTTCCGGTAATGTTTGCCAGCGAAAAAATTGAAAGAAGTAGGGTTTGTTATCAGTAGCCGGCATTAGATTAAATTTATAATTGTTCAAAAACTGATCTGGTGCATTACCCAGCAATTCTTTTGTACCCAGGAAGTAATACGGTTTGTTGAGTATGTTGAAACGACTTACTTCGTCTACTGACATGTCAGGTAGATAACTCACATCGAAAGAACGCTGTTCACAGAATATTCTAACTGCTATCAGTTCATCTGATGTGAATGGTCCATTTTTTATTAGCAAGGCACTTGTTTGCCAACCGCGTATCAGCACCAATCGTTGTTCAATATCCTTTATCCCTTCTTTCTTTAACACCGCTATTGCTGTTGCCATGACTTTAAGCGTGTCGCGCGGTGGCATCTTGATCCATCGATTTATAACTAAAAACCCATCAGGAGCAAGATGTTGTATATACAGTTTAAACGCCTCAATGGTATACAGATAGTCTTCACTTAATGAATACAACCCAGTCGATGAGGCACTGAAACTATCGAGTATGGGGACCTGTATTAGATCGTAATGTTGATCTGAGGCGGACAGATAACCACGTACTTCTGTATTAATAATACGAACGCGATTATCATTATAGATGTTTCCTGCATAGGTTCCATATTTATCCCTGACCAGTTCGATGACTTGTGGGTTCAGTTCAACCGCATCGATATGATTCACTTCATGCTGCAGTGACTGCAACACGGGTGTGCCACCACCAGCACCCAACACTAATACACTATCTGGTTGTGTGAGATGATAAGGAAGGGCAGATGTAACCAAATCAAGGTAATTAAGATTTATCTTATCCGTTGTAACGTGATTAATCGCAGAGGGCCCATTACCATCAATAAAGAGTCCTAGTTGTTCAGGCAGCTCTGTAATGGCATTAAGACTTAACTCGGGTGCATGCCGTAACGGTATCTTCGAACTCTCCAGAACAGAGACTGTACCTAACGGGCTGGATCGCTGTTCCACAATACGCGTGCCCGTGACACGCAATGACTGACTAATATCTTTATAAGGCGAAGCAGAAAGTTGAATCAATATCTCTGGAATAACAACGGGTACGATTATTAAACACATCAACAGTAAAGAGGTTATGCGAGATTTATATCCAGTTTCCCCTGCCGCAATAAGCGCTGCACAAAGACCCAATACGGATAATAACCGTAGGGCGGTTGTTGGGAGTATAATAAACAGCATAAGTACGATACATAAACTGCCGAAACCGGCACCAATAAGGTCTGCAGAATAGATACGCGATAGATGAATACGATAATGAATCAAGGCAAGCCCTATAGCATTTGCTGCAAAAAAGAATGGAACAGCAAGTGTTAAATAGATAAAGGTGAGGTTTCGCCACTGAAAAATATCAAAAACCAATTCTTCAGGATTGAAAGGCAACCGTTGCGCAAACACAAAACAAAATAGAGATGAAAAGCCGAACAAGACAATGTTAGATATAAAGCTAACATGAAAATTTTGCAGTAGTTTTTTCTGTAACAATACCAGGAAGGTTCCACTTGCACCATAACCCAACAAAGCAAGGCTGATGATCATATAGGCATAGTGATACCACTGTATGACGGAAAAGAATCTGATCAGCAATATTTCATAAGCAAGGGCCGTTGCGGAAAGTAGCGCTATTGAATAAACAGGCAACCGTTTTTGTTGCTCAGTGCTCACCGGTCAAGGGTACAAATTGCACAGGCAGGATCTGACGGGTTTTAACCTGGCCTACGTTATCAACGGTTACCAAGACAAGTTGTTGAACTAAAAAACGCCCCCCAACCGGGATAATCATACGTCCCCCGGGTTTGATTTGCTTAATAAGCGGTGGCGGAACATGACTGGCAGCCGCAGTAACAATGATCGCGTCGAATGGCGCATACTTTTCCCAACCATAATAACCGTCACCTACTTTCCTCTTTATATTTGAATAGTTGAGACGATCAAACAGCGCATTTGCCTTTCTAGCGAGAGGCTCAATGATTTCTATCGTATATACAGCATCCGTAAGTTGGGCAAGTATTGCTGCCTGGTAACCAGAACCCGTGCCTATCTCAAGCACCCGTTCACCCGGTTTGATATTCAGAATATCTGTCATTATTGCGACGATATAAGGCTGTGAGATAGTTTGACCATAACCAATTGGTAATGGCCTGTTCTTGTAGGCCTGATTACGACGGTTCTCAGGAACAAACTCATGACGGGGAACGGTTGCCATCGCTTCCATAACAAGCGGATTAAGCTTTTCTTTATTCAGATAGAAACGGGTATCACGAACATCCTGTTCAAGGATGTTGACCAGCTTTGCGCGATCTGCCTCATAACTTATCGGCGCTGCAAATACTGCCTGGGAGAGCAAAAAGATAATGCAACATCGGAACAGAAAGTACCCGGACATAACAGGATTATTTTATCCTAATCATTCATCAAGACTATTATTGGGTATATATTTAAGGCATAAAGGATATATGCTGTCCCCGCCTTATTACTTTTAGCTTAGCATAATAATAAATAAGTTCTTGAAGAAGTTGAGTCAGGATTGGGGGCAATGTGCAGCATCTATCCAAATAAGAACGCTTGCCTGATTATCTAGACCAAGTAGTCTGGTAATGCATGGCCAACATGGACATATTGATGTTGTTATTTTGCTATTCCTTACTTTTGAGTTGCATTAACATTTGATGCATCAAATGTAATATTATTTTTGTCCTATTGTTCCTGTTGCTAGCGCCAGCCCTTTTTCATAACACACGCTAGCATCTTCACGATTCCCCTCATGCTCATGCAATCGCGCAAATTCATAATAAGCTTCAGGATTAGCTTGAGCGTCTATGCTTTCTTGCAAGTATTTTCTTGCCTTACCCCATAATTGATTATGCATGCATAATCTGCCAAGTGTTAATAATAGAACAGGATCACGCGAATGATTATGTAGCCAGGATTCAGCCGTTGCCTGTTGTTTATCCTGATCTGTGGCCTTAACTAGTCCATATAATCTCACTAACATATGATCCCATTGACGTTTAAGTGCGCCTCGTAATAAAACTTCACAGTCTGTTGTATCCTCAAAATTGAGTCGTTCAGTAACATATACTTCTATTAAATAAAAATGTTGTTTCAATTTACGAGGAATATTCGACCAGATTGTATTGAGTTTTTTCTTATCATTCAGATTTCCCGATTCTTTTAATAATCCTGCATAGGCATCAAGTTGTTTTGCCTGGATCTGTTCGCGTGGATAAAAACTGGTTTTTTCTATTGATGGAATTAATTTTAAAACAGACTGCCAATCATTAAGATCTGTATATGTATCCAATAAGAGTTGTTTTACTTGATTCTGATCAGGTTGTTTATTTTGTAAATGTTTTAATGTCGCAAGTGCCTGTTCGGTTTGTTGTTGGCTCAATTGCAATTCGGCTTGTGTTAAACCAACAGCAAGACTTGCATCGGGATTATTGTGATATGCAAGTCGCAAATAATCATCGCGTCGATCAACAGCTCGCAACTCCTGAGCAGCGCGAGCAGCACAAAGATAATTAACATAGGGTGCCCTGCTGTATGGCGCAGCCTTACAGAAATCACGCTCAGCCAGTTTCCAGCGACCTTCCGTCATATGAATCAGGCCTTGCGTTAGATATTTTTCAGCACGGCGTCGATTACGATGCTGTCGCCATATTTTTATATCTTTTGGCATTCGCAAAAAGCGTACCGATGTACGCACGGAAATATAAATCAGTAAGAAGCTTAAAGATAAAGCAATAACAAATAGAGTAGCACTGGTTTGTATTGTCCAGCCCGAAAACGTCATCATTACATAGCCTGTATCGGAACCAGCTAACGAACCGATGGCAACAGCAAACAATAATGCCAGCAGACTTATCAGTAGCAACTTCATTGTATGGGCATTAAACCTTCTTCATCAATAGCGCCATTCGTCTTGTCTTGATAACGGATGAGTGCACGAACCGATTCAAGAGATGAGTTGATATCCAAATCAGGAAATGCAAGTTCCAGTTTTTTCATACGCGATAATGATTCATAAATATTCCGAACAGCCGCATCTGATATATCAAAATAATCATTTAACCAGGCCTGTATGTGGCCGATTGAAGCATGTAAATTATTTGTGTCACGGTTAAATACGGCAAAACGTGCATTAGCTAATTCAAGTTTCAAGTTTGCCCTGAGAAAATATATTTCATCTGGTAATAAACGAGCCTTATTAACATTCTGATCACGTGTTATTACAACCAGGCTTTTCAACTCTTTCCAGATAAGCACAAAAAATTGTTTTATCCCTATTACCTGATCTTCATTCGACTCTGTACTTGTCTCTGGTTTTTCCAATACTACATTTTCTTTTAGTGGAAGGTCATCAATACGATTAATTAAATCAGATAAAAATAAACCCAAACCACTTAAATCAGACTGGTTTAATGATCGAAGTACATTCATATCTGCTATCAATTGTTCTCGAATACTCAATACTGCAGGATCGCGTAAACCATTTAATCGTGCATCTGCTGACTCCATTGCAGATAATGCTGCAGCAACGTCATGATCGAGCTGAAGATTATAACTGGCAATGATAAGCAGATGTTCAACCTCGGCAAGTGCATAATCTTCATTAATATGAATCTGTTGCTCGACCGGATTGGATAGTGAATGTGAAAGAACGTTCTGTTTTGATTCAAGTTCTTCCAGCTTTTTCCGTATATCGGTAAATTTTGATAAGGTATCTTTAATTCGATTATCAATATCTTTGACAATACTGTCATTTATTATGCTTGTTTGATTAATGCCCTTTTTAATTTCGCTAACTCGATTGTTTAATAATACAAAGGCAAGGAAAAAAATAATAAACAGCAATCCTGGTAATACAATAATTAATTTATTTGCTAATTTTGGTTTAGATTTATCCGCAGACACAGTTTTTTTATTATCTTTCTTTTTTTCTGGGGCCTGTTTTTCCCGGGTTTTTATTTCTATGCTCGTATTTTCTTTTTCTTCACTCATGAATAATCATCCTAGAATCCGTAGTTGAACAGCGTGTAGAGTGGTCTTGTTTGTTTGGCTGGCGTAGTGAAAAAATGAACTAATGGCCGTTCCCTTAGTAAGTTTTTTCACATAGCCAGGCGGGCAAACAGGGCTGCTATACATACTGTAACGCCTTCACCCTGTGTGTAAATTCAAAAAATGGCAATAACGTCATTGATCTCATATATGTTACCTGATTCTCGTAGTGGTCAACTGTGGAATTTAGGATTTATCTCCAATAAGCTCCAAAAGCGCTGACATAAGACCTTCATCATTTTTATCATTGGCGACTCTGGTCTCTGAGATAAACCCTAGCACTTTTGCATGAACAGCGGTTCGAGTTGACATCGCAACCAGCGGGGTACTAAAAAGCTGTTGCTGATCATTTTCTGAGGTTAGGCTTACCAAATTATTAAGACCCTCATTACTGGATACAATGACCGCTTCCGGTTTATTATCTTGCCATATTTCATGGCTATCCTTCATCTCATATTCAGGTAAGCATCGTAAATATACTTCCGCATAATCAACTGATGCGCCTCGAGCCTTTAAATTATCCGCCAAAAATTCACGGCCACCAATACCACGAACAATTAATATCTTCTTATCCAGAAGTCGTTCTCTTTGTAATTCAGCTAATTGTAATAAGCTTTCACTGTCAGCCTGGGTTCCTGCATGTAATACATTAGTAATATTTCTATCAGCTAATGCATCTGCAGTTCCGGCACCTATTGCTACAAGTTGAACATGATCTGGTAAACCAGATTCACCTAAATATAAATCAAACGCCATTTTGACAGCATTACGACTTACAAATATGACAAAATTATACTCATTGATATTATTAAAGCGTGCTAATAATTTTTCTGATTCTGTAACTGGCTTGATTTCAATGGTTGGGAAAGAAACAGCTTGCCCACCATTATTTGAAATCAACTCGCATAACCGGTCTGCCTGATACCTTGGCCTGGTAACTAATATTCGTTTGTTATTTAAAGTAACTGTCACGATTAGATAATTAATGGACGAGTTCTTTTAATATTTCATCACCACCACGTTCTAATAGCGTCTCTGCTAATGTAATACCTATATCATCTATATCAGTCATACTACCTTTTTGCTCTGATTTGATAACTTCACTACCATCCACTCTAGCAACCAAACCATGCAATATTATTTTATTACCCGTGATCGATGCCTGACCTGCTATAGGTAACTGACAGCCTCCGTATAAACGACGGCTAAAGGCACGCTCTGTTTGAACACAAAGCGACGTATCATGATCATTCAATGGCAAGATCAATTCATGTACAACAGGGTCATCTGCTCGACATTCAATACCAATAGCACCCTGACCAATCGCAGGAAGCAAAACTGAATGTGGGACTAGTTGAGTAATTCGATCACTTAATCCAAGTCGTATGATACCGGCAGCCGCGAGCATTATTGCGTCGTATTCACCTTCATCCAGTTTACGTAAACGCGTACCAACATTACCACGCAAGTCTTTTAATATAATACCGGAGTGTAATGCTTTAACCTGTGACTGACGACGAAGACTGGATGTACCCATTACTGTTCCATCAGGAATATCTTCGATTTGTTTATAGTTATTTGAAATGAACACGTCTCTCGTGTCTTCACGTTTCATAATAACCGGCAGGGCAAGATCATCCGGCAGGTCAATAGTAACATCCTTCATCGAATGAACAGCGATATCGGCTTCGCCATTTAATATTGACTGTTCAAGTTCCTTGATAAATAGTCCTTTTCCTCCAACAGCAATCAGGGGCGCTTCAAGAAAACGATCACCTTCCGTTTGCATACTTACCAGCTCAACATCTATATCGGAATGGGCTTGTAATAACTGCCTTTTGACGTGCTCAGCTTGCCATAAGGCAAGCGGGCTTTTCCGGGTCGCTATTTTTAGTATTTTCACTGTATATTTATTAAATAACTATGTGTTATTGGTAAAAAATGATATTTATTATCATACACTTTGGAAATTATTGAGAAAGCAATTTATAGTTGAGTCACTCAACAATTAAGGGCGCCTATAAAAATAGTAATTTTTTTATGAGTGCAAGGAGGCACCGCGCGGAGAACCGCAGTGTATAAAACATACATGAGGATTTGAGCACGGATCCGACGTCGCAATCATGCGGACCTCGGTACCCCCTTGAGGGGTGAAAAGTGCATTTTTAGAGGTGCCCTAAAGGTATTCAATGAAACTCGGAATCGTTATGGATCCCATTAACGGGATCAATATAAAAAAAGATAGTTCATTTGCCATGCTCCTGGCTGCACAAACACGCGGTTGGGACATTCAGTATATGGAAATGCATGATCTTTACATAAACAATGATATTCCTATGGCAAATATGCAACGCCTGCAGCTTACAGACGATTCTGAACAATGGTTTACATTGTCAGATAGTTGCTCCGAGGAAATGGCCAGCCTGGATATAATTTTGATGCGCAAGGATCCTCCTTTCGATCTTGAATACATCTATTCAACCTACATACTCGAGCATGCGCAACGGCTCGGTTCATTAGTAGTAAACAACCCAACAGCACTAAGAAATGCAAATGAAAAATTTTTCATTACACATTTTGCGAATTGTATTGCACCCACTCAGGTAAGCCAAGACATAAACATCTTGCTTGATTTTATAAAGCAACATAAATATACCATTCTAAAGCCATTAGATGGTATGGGAGGTCATAGTATCTACCGGGTTAGTGAATCAGATCCTAATTGCAAGGTTATTCTGGAAACTATGACAAAATATGGAACAAGTTATGTAATGGCACAAAAATATCTTCCAGAAATCTCAGCTGGAGATAAGCGGATATTGTTAGTCGATGGTGAACCGATACCATATGCACTGGCAAGAATACCAGCAGATGGTGAAGTCAGGGGGAATCTTGCCCGCGGAGGAAGTGGGAAGGGGGTTGAATTAACAGAACGTGATCGATGGATATGCCAGCAAGTTGGTCCGCGATTACGTGATATGGGTTTATTATTTGTTGGTCTGGATATTATTGGTGATTATTTAACAGAAATAAATGTAACCAGTCCTACCTGTATTCGCGAATTGGATAGTCTGTATAATATCGACATTGGCAAACAATTGATGGAAGCTTTGGAAAAATACAGACAGGTGCATTAATCTTGACTATAGGTCACCTCAAAAATTGTAATTTTTTTGTGAGTGCAAAGAGGCACCGAGCGGAGAACCGCAGTGTATATGTAATACATGAGGATTTGAGCACGGAGCCGACGCCGCAATCACGTGGACCTCGGTACCCCCTTGAGGGGTGAAAAGTGCATTTTTTTAGGTGCCCTATACACACTCACCCTTTGGTAACACTATCTAAACGTGGCAGCAGCACAACCCGTTGAACCCATTATTTCCCCGCTAGATCGATTTGGTTTGACCCTGAGTCTTGCCATTTTGATACATGCTATCATTATTTTGGGAATTACCTTCATTGAAGAAGACCGTTCGCGCGCACGCTTCGATACGATGGAAATAGTATTGGTCCAGCAACAAAGCCCTGAACCTAAGGAGGCCGATATGCTTGCACAGGCAAACCTTGAAGGTGGTGGTGATGTTGAGGAAGTAATGAATCCAGCTGCACCCATGCCAGCCCCTTTTCCTGATCCGAATCCACAGATAACAACCCCACCTCCAATTGAAGCTGAACCACCACAACCACCTGAACCGGCAACAACTGAGGCTGAAGTGCCTGAACCTGCGCCTGTAAAAAAGGAAGTCGTAGAAAAAATTGCTGTAGAAGACGTTAAAAGCCCGGATCCTGTTATTGAAAAGGTCGACACTCCAAGCAAGGAAAAACAAATCGCGAAAACGAAAGAGATTAAAACTACAGAAACAGAACCAACGCCTGAACAAAAAGAAACCCGGGTCAAGAAGACAATTAAAAAGCCCAGGACACCATCTGCTACGGAATTACTGACCAATAGCTTCAAGATTGCATCTTTAAGCGCTGAAATAAGACGCAAGATGGTAACAAAAGCAAAGCGTCCCAGACGGAAATTTATCTCAGCAACGACAAAAGAATACAAATATGCCGCATATATGGAAGCCTGGCGTTCAAAAGTAGAACGCGTTGGAAA
>CAYMPA010000105.1:0-10825 GCA_964392105.1 uncultured Enterobacteriaceae bacterium | reverse complement strand
GGAATCGAACCCCCAATAGATGATTACAAATCATCGGTTATACCATTTAACTATCGGGGCAATGAACAGCATTGCCTCATAGATAGCTTTGCACGAATGATCTTTTGCCCGCATACGTCGTCGTCTAAAGCGCATACTGTTGGTAATAATGTACTCGAATACGGGGTCGGGAAGCGACAAATTAAATATAAACCCCGCTTCTCGGCTTTGGCTTCCTGCTTCGCTCTACCTCCTCCACACCCCCTCAAGGGGGTACCGAGATCCATGGAGTCGTCCTGCATCCATGCAGTTATCCGCGCATTTTTCCCCTCGTCTGAAAACAAAATCTCTATCCGTGCAAAGCTATCTCACAGTTTTTCAATTCAAAAAATCAAGCTTGGAAATTATTGTGGGCATATTCTAAGGATTTCCCTATTGCATAGCAATTTCATTACAATCAACAGGTAATGCATTAAATCGTGCCGGAAATCCGGTGAATAAATCATTCACATAATCCGAATACTGGACAACGCTCACATCAAACCAATGTATCTTATTTCCACCGGAATAGGGGACAACAACTGATTGGTATCCCTTTGCCTTAATCTCGTTTAAACGACGATTTACAACCGCCTGGCTGGAAAACAGCCCTAATGAAATGGCATTTAATAAATCCCCTTCCCTGATTAATCTCATATCCTTCACGCCTTTTCGCTTGAGATCCTTAAAAGTAGCCTCTGCCTGTGCACGTGACTCTCGTGGTGCCAGATACACCCAGAATAATTGATTCCCCTGTTCATCTGTTTGCCTCTGGCTGTACAAAATACCTCTTTCATCAAGCCAATCAGATAATAACCTCGATTCTTTCAGGTTCGGAATTGGACCATAGGTATAACATACTATTTTTGCGGGCATTGAAGCTGATGAATCAGAAGATAAATCCTCCTTCAAGCTGCCGGATGTTTCTAACCTCTTGTCCTGTTGCCAAATAGATGTGTCCGTTAAAAGTGTATCGATCATCTTCTCTGTATTAGGATTTAATGCAATGGGCAATACCGGTTCTGAATTAAAGTTCTCCACAGAAAGCTTATTATCGAGCTTAATATGACTTCTTGTTTCCGGGAGTTTTTCAAGTTCAGTTAATAACACAAGCCGTTGTGTACCTGCCGGCACCCTGATCGCTGATGACACATTAGCTCGATCCAGTCGAGTATCCCGATCAATCTCCCAACCCAGATAAACGACATTACCCAGTAATAATAAAATGAATACCCACTTCATTGAGAAGCCTGATGAACAATTAAAAGTCCAGATAGAACCAGATTCGGATCATGTTCAAATGGATGTTCAAGTAATAGTTTAATCGACTCTGCCATACCACCAGATATTATACATTTTGGCTTTATATTTGATCCATTTGATAGATTATTTACCACACGATCAATCATGGCCACTGTGGCCAGGAATGCACCATTATTAGCTGCTGACTTGGTATTATCGGCATAATCAAGTAATGCCTGATTTTGAATAGATATGTTAATTCGTTCAGTATTGGCTATCAGTGCCCGCTGCATTAATTCTATACCTGGAATAATATAGCCTCCGAGATGATTACCTTCCGAATCAATTGAATCTATTGTTAACGCGGTACCACAACTTACCACACACAAAGTTGATTGATATTTTTCCCAGCTGGCTATCATTGCCAACCAACGGTCAATACCCATCTGCCGTGTATCACTATAACTATTTTTTAGATCATTAAATTTAGCAGTTACGCATGGTTGCCATAACTCCTGTTGCCACTGTTTTTTAACCCAGTCATTTAGAGACTTGAAAACCTCGGACCCAGCAACATTTGATACCAGAACGTTGGACGGTTTTTGCGAGAGCAATAGATTTTCCAGAAGACTATTTACAAAATTATTTTTATCATAACTAAAGACACCATTAGAAATAAACTGCTCCTGTTCTTCCATAACCCAGTTTACTGATGAATTCCCGATATCTAACAGGAGTTTCATTATTCTGGATCCCGTAGTAGAACCCGTTTTAAAGTACGTTCAAAAATGTCTAACACGCCGTCTAGAAACGCAGTCATAGCCATTCTATGACTGCGTTTTACTGACAAGTGATAGGCGTTTTTGGATGTGCTGTATAGTGGGTAGGCACATTCACCTATTGGTTGAATGTAAATAATATTGTAAATGTTTGATAGTACCATCATTTCTTTATGTTTCGGCCGTTCTATTGCGGGATCCAGAATTACTGTACCCTTAGGCTAATTTCGCCTGATGTATAACTCTTTAGTTTCCCATCAATGGACATTAACAGGGAACCCTGATTATCCACGCCTTTTAAAACACCTTCAATTTCCTCGTCAGGTAATATTAACCTGGCCTTTTGTTCGGCATAACAATCAAATTGTCGCCACTCGTCAATAAGATTTGAATTTACACCATGTTTTATATTCTCAAGTATTTCAAATACGTTTGATAATAGTGTTGCTGCTATCATATTTCTGGATAAACGTTGATCAGAGAGACTGCATAAATCAGTTACAGGTTGATCAATATTAGATATAACACCTTTTGGTAACTCATAATTGATTCCAATTCCAATTATCACATCAACAGGACCATTCGTTTCCCCTCTCACCTCTAGCAATATCCCACCAATCTTTTTTTTCAAAACAACTATGTCATTAGGCCACTTTAATCCAACATTTGTAAATTTTATTGAATGTAAAGCACGGGCTATAGCGACACCAATATACAAGGACAATACTCCAAGAGCACCAGGCGCAATATCGAACTGCCAACCAACTGAGAAACATACACCACTTCCAATGGGTGAAATCCATTTATTACCTCTGCGTCCCCGTCCGTTCGATTGATATTCTGCCAATACGACATTGCCATGGATGTTTTCAGAGACCAATCGATTAAATAGATAAGAATTCGTTGATTCAGTTTTAAACATCACCTCAATATCCCGACAGCAATTCCTTGCAGTTGGAGATAATGTCTTTTTGATCAATTGTTCAGATAACAATTCTATTTGGTTGATTAAACGGTAACCTTTACCACGTACTGCCTCAATGTGTAGACCTAGTGATTCAAGATGCTTTATCGATTTCCAGATTGCCGCTCTGGAAATATCTAGCTGTATTGCGAGATCTTGTCCCGAATGAATATTGCCATCTGAAATCATGGATAACAGACAGGCATGTCCCTTTTTCATAGGTGAGGATAATCTAAAAATATAGAGATATGAAAATTATATCACCAGGATATATTCAATGCTTGCTGCAGTATCTCACAGCTTGTTATATGAAGTTAAAATTCTTAGAAACAAATAATTAGATCATGCTTTCTATATATCGTCTTTACGTAAGGTCGCATCTTCATCAGAATCCGAGCCTGATTCTTCTTCATCAACATCATCCAGCATAATTGTTTCATCTTCAGAATCGACATCATCCGTGTCTTCATCTAATGTAAATTCGGGTTCGTCTGCACTTTCTTCAATGCCCGGTACTTCACGAATTATAGTATCTTCCTCATCAGGATTCGGTTCATACAAATCAGATAATTCATCTGCAGAATCTGTCCCTGTTAGATCAAAATCCATATCTGCGCCTGCAACAGCACTTAAATCTTCAGCACTCAATTCTCCAGAACCACTGTGATCACGAATCTGTGTTGCTTCTTCTGAATCATCCATACCGGCTGGTTGTGATGCAAAGACTGTATTAGATATGACCGTCTGACCACTTTCTTCCATTTCCGGCATGATGAACTCAAAATCACATTTATGTAGCCGTATACGATCACCGTGCTTTAATCGGACTTCACTACTAACTGGCTCACCATTTACGAAAGTCCCGTTAATACTGCCCTGATCTATAATCCAGAATGAGTAGTCTTTAAACTCAATTAGTGCATGACGACGACCGATAGTTGATTCATTAACAACAATATAATCAAGATGGTCTGTATCTTTTCCTGCAACACGACCAAACATTGTTGGCCTTGTACCAAGTTTATGTGTCTGTTTATCAGTATTTCCTTGTAAATCATTGATATAAGCTTCCTGGACAAACTCATCTGTCCCCGCTTTTAACTCACGATTACGTCGTAAGAGTAAAATAAGTATCCCTAACAATGTGATAGTTAAAACTATTGCAGCAGCAATAATAATCATTGAACGGATACGTTCTTCCTGACCCATTGTCTGTGCTGGTACTTCAATAATGACCGGTGGCGGTGGTGGAGCTTGTTGTATAATCGGAGCAGGCGCCTCTATAACAGGCGCGGGTTGAACGACTACAGGCACCGGTTCTGGTTCCGGGAGCGTATTTATAATCTCATTGATCTGCTCGAAGACACTTTGTAAATTTTCGGCAGTCAATGCACGATAATATTCACCTTCAGTTTTTTGAGAGATGGACTGAATTAACTGGAAATCTGCAGCTTCAGTAAAAGCTATACCAAATATCTTAATCTCATTATCGGCTGCATCAGGTGCCAGGTCTTCACGTAACCATTTGGATTTTTCCAAATCACGATCGGGTGCACCTGTATCAACAATGCCATCCGTCATAAAGATGATGGATTTTTGTGCATCATCTCGCCCGTTATTCTTCAATTCATAGATTGCACGCTCAATACCTGCGGGACTATCTGTAAACAGCCCTTTATAATTTATTTCTTCAATACTATTTAGAATAGTTTCACGGTTAGCTAACGATGCATTAGTCAAAGAGACTGGCAGACGTACACCCTGATCAAATATAACAATACCAACACGGGTATTTTCATCTTGTTGGCTGATAAATTCCTTTACAGCTTTACTGACCAGAAAATCCGGGTCATTCTTTTTCATACTACCGGAGTTATCCAGTACTAATACAACATCTTTGGTTAATACTATCTCTTCTTCAGGTTGAAATTGTTCCTCATCAAATGTTTCCTCCGCCAAAACCTGAACTTCGATCACATCCGGTTCTTCCGGGAGAATATCCTCTACAGTTTCAGTGAGTACAGCCTTAACTGGTTCGATATCCGTATTAGTGGTATCTATTGGTTCTGGCTCTGCATTAATATTTGCACACACCAGAATTAATGAAATTTTTAGAATTAGTCTGAACATTTTATCCATTAGAGATTCATCAAGTTCCCGGTTTTAGTCATTATATGTTTATTCGTAAAATACTGAAATATTTTGCTTATGTCATTCAAAAACCCGCCTAAGATCCGGTAGCAACCGGTTTCCCCGGGGTACTGCTCCATTCACTCCAGGAACCCGCATATAGTTTTGGTAATTTCAGGCCTGCATGTGCTGCCGCAAGTAAATTGTGACAGGCTGTTACACCTGAACCACAGTAAAAAACCGCATCTTCGGACGGGACAGCTTCCAGCATTTCTTCAAATTCCTGCTTTAGAGACTGCTTTTCTTTAAAACATCCATTATCAGATAAATTATCTTTCCAAAATCGATTAATTGCACCTGGTATGTGTCCTGCCGCTTTATCAATCGGTTCAAATTCTCCCCTATAGCGAGCCGGGTCTCTTGAATCGATAATCAGGTCAAACTCCTGAACTTGATCTATATCTATAACATCTTGTTCTAATGCTGAATTATTAAATTCACTACCTGGTCGTGCTTCACTGCTTGAACTTATTGGTCCACCGGCATCGACCCAAAATTGCCAACCTCCATCCATAACAGCAACCTTCTCATGTTGCATATGTCTTAACATCCACCATAAGCGTGCAGCAAAAGATCCAAAAACATTATCATAGACAATCACCTGTGTATCCGAATGGATACCAAGTTCTGAAAATAGCGCATTCATGGTACCCACAGTTGGTAATGGATGGCGCCCTCTATTTGTCGCAGGCGGCCTGCTTAAATCATCGTGCAAATCAACATAGACTGCACCCGGAATATGTCCCAGCTGATAAGCTTTCCTGCCTGCATTCTTATCCATTAAATCATAACGTGTATCAAAAATAATCCAGTCAGGATTGTTATGTCCATCAAACAGTGAGTCATAGTCAATTAAAGTCGTAAACATTATTATGTACCACAATTAATTTCAGGTCTTATTCATAAGCGTTCTTAACCGATCATATAAGTATTGTTACATCATATAGAAATAATTACATGATTACACAAGGCATACATTATTATAGGAATATCGTATTACTGTTACTTGTTTTATTGATATCAGGTTGTGCTTCTATAAATTACTATGCCCAATCAATTCAAGGCCAATTTGAAGTAATTCAAAAACGCCGGGAGATAAGTGATTTACTGGAAGAAAATTATATTTCAAACACGCTTCGTAACAAACTAAATACTGTATTGGAAATAAGAGATTTTTCTATACAACAGCTTGGTCTGCCGGATAATAAAAGTTATTTATACTATGCCAATCTTGAGCGTAACTATGTAATCTGGAATATATTTGCAACTGAAGAATTTTCTCTTGATCCTATTAAATGGTGTTACCTGATTGTTGGCTGCCTGAATTATCGAGGTTATTTTACTGAATCAGATGCACAGCAAAACGCAATAGAACTGGAAAAACAGGGATATGACGTTTATCTAGGTGGTGTATCTGCTTATTCAACCCTCGGTTGGTTTGACGATCCCGTTCTTAACACAATGCTTCGATGGAGTGACATCCGGTTAGCAACAGTCATGTTCCATGAACTTGCACATCAACAGTTATATATCAAAAACGACACAAAATTTAATGAGGCCTATGCTGATGCGATAGCATACATTGGTGTAACAAAATGGCTTGAGCAAAATTCTGATAAAAACTTACTTAAGGAATATGAAATATCTCAAGATCAGGAAAAACAGTTTATACATCTGGTTATGCGATACAAATCTCTATTGAATGATATTTATCAATCATCTGAAAATGAAGACTTAAAACGAAATCGAAAAAAAGACTTATTTCAACAAATGACTGATGAATATAAAAATCTAAGTCAAATATGGACAAAAAATAATTATCAGAAATGGTTCTCAGAAGGGATTAACAATGCCAAGCTCGCTGCTATTATAACTTATCGTGAATTTGTGCCAGCATTTATTGAGATTTACGAACAGCTTGGAAATGACCTGTTCAAGTTTTATTTACTAAGCAAATCACTATCAAACTGTAAGCAAATGAAACGAAAAGAAATTCTGAAAAAACGAGAAATTTTGTTTGAATGTTGAAGGTGATCATTGCTAAACTTTGCTGGATAATATATGGATATTTAGATGGAGTTGATAGAAGAAATTATGGATAATTATTACTCAAATAAAAACGTGAACTGGTTCACAAGTCCTTGTGATTGTCACCTAATGACGCATGCCAAACTTATACCCTGTATATACATTACATTGTTAATTATAAATTAATCCAAGATGTTAAATAATCTTTTTGCAAAACCCATAGAAATCACTATTGGCGAACAAAACCTGAAATTTTCCTCGCTCGCCGATTTCGAATTTAGTCTCGCTGGCCGTACCTCAGTACCTTCAAATAAAATTACCGGGATGGTGAAGTTTTCCCTGGATGAGCTTAAAAAAGAGGCTAAAATGATCAAAGAAATTGAAAAAAAATTCGTATCGATTCTTTCAAAATCAATAGAAGACCCAGAGAGTATTAATCAGGCCATGCGAGAAATGGATGCCCAAATCTTCTCCCAAGACCACGGCTGGAGATTAATCATTAGCGCACTAAATAGTGGTGATAAAGAATTAAACGAATTCAGACGCGTTGCAATTGTGAAATACATGCAGTACCTCTCATCTCGACAAGAGATAATCAAATATCTTTATTCCGAGAAGAAAAAACATGGTAAATCGACCTCATCTTCGAATGGCAAAGATGCAGGCAATGGATTTAAAGATACTTTGATTCTTGAAGATACTGTGTTTGAGCCACGTTCTGGAGATAAACAGAGTGATGAAATGGAAAAAATGCCCAAGGGTGAAAATATCACAATTAGAATGAAGGCGGGCAAAGAGATTGATGTCTTACTATCCAGACATCAATGCAAGATTGTCGGTGGCGAATCCAGCAGTAAATTTATTGATGAATCAGGACGTAGTTACGAATTAAAAATCGGTAAAAATGTGATTGGGCGTGATAGTAAAAGCGATATTATGATGGATCCGGGCTTACGAGATATATCTCGTATGCATTTGGTGATAGAAGCAGATGATACAAATACGCTTTATATGACTGATCTATCAGCTCACGGAACCTATATCCCGGCAAAATACCTTGAGAGTCATACTTTCTAGTCTCAATTCCCTCCAAATATTCCTTTTATCTTTCCTAAAAGCCCCCCTTTAGAACGTTCATTTGTTCGTTTTTTTGCAGCATTGGCCCTGGCCTGATCTGCTTTACTCAAAGGCTTGGCTCCATCAGGACCAGCATCTGTCGCTCTACCGGCTAATAAAGCTTGCATTCTTGTAGCAGCAGCTGGACCCACTTTTTTCTTAACCTTATTGATAAGGTATTCATCATCGTAATCTTTAGCCCTGAGATCAACAATGACCTCCTGAACCATTTTGTCATCTTTCTCCTTTTTTAACACGACGTAGAGAGTTTCAAGCAGGCTCTCTGACCACATCGTTTTAATTTCGGTCGCCTCAGGGCTTTTATCACTCATTTATTCTGTCTCCACAGGAAAATTGTCATATTGGTTAATATTATCAAACGAGTTCAGAGAAATAACAATCTATTCAAATACATAATAATCAATATTTGAATTAGTATGCGACATCTCGCTACTTAAAAAACAAATTTATATCAAAACGGACTATAAATATATGGACTTATTATTTGTTGGAATAAATCTTTCTGATAAAATCGCCCTCCCTGAATATTATATAACCGAGAATCAATAACATACGTAGGCCAAACCACCATGAGTATAACTGAATTAGACACAGAACAACTCGCCAATGAGTATGAATCGAAATCACCTGTGTCGATCATTAAATTAGCGCTCGAAAGTTTTGCCAACATCGCCATTTCATTCAGTGGCGCTGAAGATGTCGTTTTGGTCGATATGGCAACCAAAATCAAATCTGACGTGAAAGTTATCTCACTGGATACTGGTCGCCTACATGCCGAAACCTACCGTTTTCTTGAGCAGGTCCGCGAACATTACAATATAGAAATTGATGTACTATCACCTGACACCGAGGCTGTACAAAATTTAGTACGGACAAAGGGTTTATATAGTTTTTACAAGGATGGGCATCAGGAATGTTGTGGCCTACGTAAGGTTGTCCCATTACGACGTAAGCTTACTAGCCTGGACGCCTGGATCACTGGTCAGCGTAAGGATCAAAGTCCAGACACACGAATTGCAGTACCCGTGGTAGAACATGATGGTACTTTTTCTACTCCGGACAAAGAATTAATCAAATTCAACCCTCTTTCAAACTGGACGTCATCCCAAGTTTGGGAATATATCAGAAGTAATGATGTACCATTTAATGCACTACATGAACAGGGTTACATCAGTATTGGTTGTGAACCTTGTACTCGTCCTGTACTGCCAAATCAGCATGAACGTGA
Source organism: uncultured Enterobacteriaceae bacterium (assembly GCA_964392105.1). Taxonomy (GTDB): domain Bacteria; phylum Pseudomonadota; class Gammaproteobacteria; order Eutrophobiales; family Eutrophobiaceae; genus UBA7359. The sequence continues at coordinate 1,239 of CAYMPA010000105.1, read as the reverse complement.
AGGTCGTTGGTGGTGGGAAGATGCAACCAAGAAAGAATGTGGTTTACATGTGGGTAATCTGGAAAAATAATTAGATATGCGAATTACGTTTGTCAAAAAGATCAAAGCCGATGGTAGCCCTTGCCGAAAGTGTGCTGAGGTTCAGTCACGCCTTGAAAAGGATGGCTATATCGACAAGATAGATCGGACTGTTATTGCAGATGAACGTGATGAATATAGTGAAGGCATGCAGCTGGCTAAACAATACACAGTAGATCGTGCGCCATTTTTCATTGTCGAGAATGAGGGTAGTAATACGGCCGTGTATACAGTTTACTTCAAGTTCGTTAATGAAATCTTAAATGGAAAGACCAGTGAAAGTGACGCAGCAAAAGATATATTAGATGCTAACAACGATCTGGATTATATTTAATTCATAATTAAATTTGATTTAGTAATCCGGCAAGTCCATATCTCTAAATAATTCTTCCAATTCATATTTTGTATTGGTTTGCATTGATTGCTGAACTATCTCCTGAGTCAGATGAGGGGCAAATAGCCTTATAAACTCATACATATAGCCTCGCAAAAACGTTCCTCGCCGAAAACCAATTCTCGTTACACTGGGTTCAAATAAATGACTCGCATCAATCGAAACCAGTTCGGTATCTATCTTAGGGTCATAAGCCATACTCGCCACAATTCCAACACCAAGGTCCATCCTGACATACGTCTTGATAACATCCGCATCAGATGCTGTAAAAACTACTTTTGGAGATAAGCCCGCTTTTCGAAATGCTTGATCCAGTTGTGAACGACCAGTGAACCCAAACACATAAGTAACAATAGGATATTCAGCCAGGGTCTCTAAAGTTAATGTTGCTTCATTCACCAGTGGATGATCATGACTAACAATGACACTCCGGTTCCATCGATAACAGGGCATCATTACCAGGTTATCAAATAGTTCCAAGGCCTCGGTAGCAATGGCAAAATCGACCGTACCTTTTGACGCCAACTCAGATATTTGTACTGGAGTCCCCTGGTGCATATGCAATGAAACATCCGGGTAAAGCTTGATAAAATCCTGGATGATCATTGGCAAAACATAGCGCGCCTGTGTATGTGTCGTTGCAATAGAAAAGCTACCATGGCGCTTATCACTAAAATCATCAGCAACACGTTTCACGCCTTCAACCTTATCTAGAATCTCACCCGCCATATTGATAATTACGCGGCCAGCAGGTGTACATGGATGAG
>CAYMPA010000104.1:0-10894 GCA_964392105.1 uncultured Enterobacteriaceae bacterium | reverse complement strand
CGGGCACGGGCGGTACGGCGAACACGGTGAGTGTGACGGCGACGGCGGGTGCGATAACGGATATATCTGCTGGTGAAGGTACTGGTAATGAAAACATCGTTGGTACTGTGGTTACTGTGACGGCGAATACTGGGATTGGAGACAATACAGTTGCAGGTGATATTGATACAGCAGCGACGCAACTAGATTTAACGAGCACGACAGGCGGTATTTTTATCGCGGAGACGAACGGGGTTCAGCTGGGTAATGGTACAGGCGGTATAAACACAGTGACGAGTGGTAATATTAATGTTGTTGCTGGTGGTGCGATTACGACAGGTGGCGCGATTACGACAGGTGGTGCTAACGGGACTATTGATATTAGTACGACGGCGGGCGGTATCACCTTATCAAATGCGGTGACGGCAAACGGTGCTGGTACAGTTACGTTAGATGCTAATGGTATTGCATCAGATCTGACAAGTAGTGGTACAGGTACTATTGATACAGGTTCAGGTCAGATCACATTGACATCGGATGATGATGTAACTCTTGCTGGAACTGTCGGTGCTGCAACCACAGGCGCTATATCTATAACAGCTGATACTGATGGAACTCTGGGCGCCGGTGAAACCGGTGTGTTAAATAATACTGCCGTGATTGGGAATGTTGGAGCTGGAACCGTATCGCTAACAGGTGAAACGATTACTGTTAATGCTAATGTTTTAAGCGGTAATCAAGTAGATATAACTTCAGAAACTAATACAACGCTTGGTGCGGTGACTGTCAATGCTGCGGGTGGTGCAGCAACAATTAATATAAGAGTTGATAACAGTAATGCAGTAGCAGCTACGCTAGATTTAGGTGGTAGTTCTTTAACTGCAGGAACTGCAATTAACCTGACTGGTGGTACCGGTGGTGGTAACGATACATTAATTGCACAGAATCTTGCTAATATCTGGGACATTACCGGAGCAGATTCGGGTACACTTGCCAATGCCCAAATCACTACTGCTGCAAGTGCAACCTATACTGATTTCCAGAACCTGACTGGTAACGCCAACACTGATCTCTTCGATTTTGACGGCGGTAGTGTAACCGGTAATATCGATGGACAGGGAGGAAACGACACCCTGGATTATGCGAGTGTGGCTGGACCCATTACCGTGACATTGACAGGTCCAGGTAATACAGACGGATTTGCCGGTGCTGCCACAAGCATTAGTGGCACTTTTGATGATATCGATATTCTAACCGGTAGCGCTTCAGCAGCAGATAACCTGACGGCAAATATCGGGGCCGGTGGTACATTTTTGATCCAGGCAGGAAATGATACTTACACCAGTGGTGCCCGGACATTAACTTTTGATAATACTGATATCGGTAATCTTACCGGTGGTGCGGGTGCGGATACGTTTACAATTAATGCGGCACACTCCGGTAATCTTGGTGGCGGCGCAGGAAATAATATATTTAATCTTAACGCTACATTAACGGGTAATTTAACCGCAGGTGCAGGTGCCAATACCTATAATTCAGTGGTACCAGTGGCTGGAACGGTTAGTGTTACTGGCACGGATACTTGGAACCATACAGCTAACCAGGCACTGGCAACCACCGTTACTGGCGCAGGAGCATTAACCATCCCTAATACTGGCGGTGGTGATTTAGAAGTAGGTGGTGCTGATCTTATTTTACCAAATGTAACCGGGTTTAATGGTCATTTAATTATCGGTGGAGCATTAACTCCAGATGGGGCTTCTCCAATGACGAGTGCCACAGCTGTGTTGATTAATACAGATACACTTGACGTAACAACTGCAATTGATACGGGTGGCGAACTGACACTTTTAGCTGGTGATATCGATCTCAATGCAGATATTACTGCAGCTGATACGATAGCGATGATTGCTGCTGGTGCTATTGTCAATGCTGGTTTGACGGGAAATATTACAGCAGTAGTTCCTGTAACGCTAACTGCACCCGATGCAGAACTGATTGCATCAGATAATTTAGTTAATTCTACAGATATGACACTTACCTTTGGCGGTGGTGAAGTTGATATAGCGAAAGGTAATACTGATGAAGTTGAATTTAATGGTGCTAGTACATTTTCTGATAACACAACGTCAGCAGAATTTACAAGTTTTGTAGATTTACTTGGTACAGGAAGCGCGATAACAACACTTTTAAATGGTGCTGGTCTCAATATCACCGGTTTGAATGTTACACAAGCATTTTCTATCAACCCGGCATCTGCCTTGATTGGTCTTGAAACCCTGGCGTTTATTGATGTGGGTTTATTTGAAGAAGAACTAACTCTTTATGGGCAAATCGGTACCGGTATCGCATTAGCATTAGCGCAGTGTGAGGAGCAAGAGGGTTGTGCGCCCAATGTCACAGAAGATGAGTTGAACAATTTAATTGAATCCTTGGAAGCACGCTTGCTTGAGTTAGAACGACGCCTGGCTGAAGAAACGAGTGAAAATGTACGAGCTGATCTTGAAGAACTCATAGAAGGCTTTAACGAAGAATTACAAGATTTCCGTGGGTACAAACAGGAACTACAAGAGTTCTTTGCTGCTGAAGAAGAAGAGTTTGAAGAAGAAGAATTACCTGATGAAGAAGGCTTGCTGGGTGAAGAGCCTGATGCAGGCGAAGTTGCACGATTAGCTAATGTACTTGAAACGGTTAAAGCACGTATTGAATGGTTAGAAAGCCTTAAAGCAAACCCGGAAGAGCGTGCGCGTTTAAGCAAAGCAACAGGCTTAGAGCTTACCCAGGAAGCGCTTGATGTTATTATAGAGGCCGCCAGGTCAGAAGCTGCTTTTATTCAAAATCAGATTCGTCTTCTCATTGAAGGTACAGAGGCTATGCTCTCACCATCACCCGTATTTACTGCAGAAGCGCGTGATTATACTTCGATGCAAACGCTGCATTATGGTAGTAATGATTTATTGAATTTAGACGGTTCATCAGTTGAGTCATTAATTAATGTTTATTAAGAAAGATTATGCTGATAAAAATTAAAATTTTTGCTTATCTTTTTGTCATGATAGCCAGTGTTAATGTGTCTGCGGCAATACTTGACAAGGATGAAGCAGCGCAAGCCGATCTGACCATGCTGCAGAATGAAACACAAATTTTTCAATCTATTGGTATGGGTATCGCTTTATCAATCGCTCAATGTGAAGGTATTGATTTATGTTCACTTACTGTGGAAGAAAGCGAGATACAGGAATTAATCAATACACTTAATGCCCGAATTGATAGTCTTGTCTTAAGACAAGAAGAAGCTGAAGATCCTGACGGCTTCGATAAAATATTAACTGCTTATATTAATGAGCGTGAAAATTACACAACGCATCTGGAAAAATTGAAAAGTATTACAAGTACGTTAGAAGAGGATAGTGATTTATTAGATGAATCACTAGAACCCGCTAGCGATGAACCCGACTTCCCCGTTGAAACAGCCAGGGATGAAGCAATCCAGGATTATCTAGATGAACTGGAAACATTTGAAGAAGAATTGGAAGATGATGAAGATTTAGAAGATCTTCCTGACCTGCCTGAATCAGAATAAATTAACTCAACTTCCGTAAGTAATATTATGACCACAAAAAAATCCAGCAGTAATAGTGCTGCTCCAGTATTACCTTTATTTTATAAAAATGTTGTACCGTTAAATAAGGAAGTCCATGGTGAGCTCTATATCGAAAGCATAGAAGGTTACCAACACACTAAAGAGACCAATAGTATCTACATTGCAGCGGTTGAGTTTCTACAAGTTTCACGCGAGTATCCAATTGTTATTGCAAAAGGTGCCGATGAAAGTGTATTCCCGGTTGCATTATTAGGATTACAGCAGAATCAAAATTTATTTGTTGATGCTAAAGGTGCGTGGACAGCAGATTATATCCCAGCGTATGTTCGTCGCTATCCTTTCATTCTTGCTACTGCAGATGAAAATAATGCTAATTTTACGGTTTGTATTGATGAGAGTTACCCCGGTTTTAATACGGCAAAAGAAGGAAAACCGTTATTTAATGACAAGGGAGAACAACTCGATATATTGAACCAAGCTGTAGATTTTCTTAAGGATTATCAAACACACGTACAATTGACGACGTTATTTTGTGAAAACTTGTCAAAACTGGACATACTTGAGCCGATGCAGGCAAATATTGAACGGGCATCCGGTGATAAGTTTTCCCTGGGTGGTTTTATGGGCGTTAATCGAGAAAAATTAAAGGCACTTAAACCTGCAAAACTAGCGGAGTTGTTAAAAACCGATCAAATGGAATTAATATTTGCGCACCTGGCGTCACTTTCTAATCTTAATGCATTAATGAAACGAATAGCTTAAGGATTATAGATTGAATGGAATAAGCCAAATTCGACTTGATGTAAACACTGCAAGGTATGATACAACTGCTCCCAGGAAAAGGATCACGCCTGTCGGCGAATCCAAAACGGCGACTGAAACAGATAAGAAAAAACAATTTAAAACTGAGCTGGATAATCACTTTAATCCAAACCAGAATCAGTCAAACACTTATTTCGAATTCTTACTGTCTGACTGTAAGTATTATCGAACCAATCTATTGAGTGAGATATATAACAAGATGAGTGGGGCAGAACCCCGTTTTCATCCTGGTCATTTTGTTGAATATTACGCTTAAATGTCGGTCGGTGACTCGATTATTGGATAGCAGGCCACCATGGTTCCCTATTCGCTTTGTAATACTAGGTTAAATGCTTTGTTTTTTGTGGTTCTATAAATAGAAAAATCTTTCTGATCGAAAGTTACAATATGATTGATACGGGTATCAATTGCCAGACACACGATTGTTGCATCCGCATAATCCATAGGTAGGTCAGCATACTTTTCCATCAGGCCTTTAGATTTTTTCAGGCTTGCATTACTGGACGGTACGAGTTCAACAACTGACCTTAAAATAAAATCCAGGGCAGCGCTTTGCGCTTTGATAGAAAAATTTAACAGGTAAAGCACTTCGGTTAAGACAGCTTCGGTGGTATATAAACTTCCGTAATAGTTTTGAAGCCAGTCAACAGTTTGTTTGTGCATTGATTCACTGCGATCGATCAAGGCGATCCATGGCCCCGTATCTAAAATAGCTTGCATAATTTAAATTGAACTATCGATTATTTTTTATTCGTTTCGTCAGGTAGGTTCGATGATTTTGCCCAAGATCCGCAATATTACTTTCAGCTACGCCTAATAAATGTTGTGCTTTGTCGTAGGGTTTCTTTTCATCTTGTGTGTTGTATTCGGCAATAAATTTTTTTATAGCCATCCGTGTAATATCTGACTTTTTAAGTCCCATCTTTTTAGCAATCTTTTCGATTTCGGGTAAATATTCATCGGGCATTCGGATTGTAAGCTGCATTTGTAACTCCGATTGACTAAATAGCAATATGATTGCAATGTAGTCAAAAAGATTGCATATGTCAAGAATATAAGGGTAGGTGTGTGAATCCTGGATACCCCGTTGCTAGCTGCAGGGTAGTTCATTGCCACTGTCTTTTGTTTCCCTATTTGTTTGATTTGTAAGAAGGTATTGCTATTTATACATAATTATGTATAAATATCCAATATGGCTGAAAAACGGATTGATTGGCAAGGAGATAGCTACCAAGTGATTTGCACGTTTCCTGAAGCGGCTCGTCGGGATGCCGGTTTTCAGTTGGGATTCGTACAGCGAGGAATGCAACCTGCCGACTGGAGGCCAATGCCTTCAATCGGGAGTGGCGTGCAGGAAATCCGTATTAACACTGGCGGCGCATTTCGGATTATTTATCTTGCGAAATATGAAGAAGCAATTTATGTATTACATGTCTTTCGAAAGAAGTCCCGGCGCACAGCAAAAAAGGATATAGAACTGACCAGAAAGCGTTTTAACGATGTTAAACCTAGAATCCTCAGTTGAGCGGCCCTGATTCAGAATGATGCGTTATAAACCAGGACCTTATTGCGTTATAGGCTTTCACCTGTTGGGTGAGTCAGCCTACTCGTTTGATTGCACGTTTTTTAGGTCCATTTGCTTGACAGCGAAAGCCTTACGTAGAATGACTATGCGCAGCTTTCTAGTCGGCGCATCTGAACCTAAAAAACGCACACTCAAACGAGTCCAACTGAGGTTTCTAGGTTAAATACAGGAGAAAGAAGTTATGACCACTGAACATGTTACACCTGTAGACGCTAATATATTTGCTGATCTTGAATTACCAGATGCGGAAAACCTTAAAATACGACTTGATTTGATGATCGCCATTCGTCAATGGTTAGAATGTTCAGGATTGACCCAGGCAGATGCTGCCGTACAGTTGCGCACCAGTCAGCCTTTGCTCAATGATGTAATTAAAGGCCGTTATGAACGGTTTACAATAGATAGACTGGTTAAAATGTTAGAATCTGTTGGGAAGCATGTCTCCATTTCTGTGATTGAAGCGGCTTGATGAGCAGACAACATAATCCCCCACACCGGGCGAATTTCTCCGATATGAGTAATCGCTAATTATTCGTTATCGATCTTGATGGGCTGAGCAGGATCGACATCTTCTTTAGGCCCATATTTTTTTACGTAAGTCGCAATAAGCTTGTCTGCTTCACCGAGTTCTTCGTCTGAAAGTTTTATTTTTGCTTTATTGATGGCTTTCATTGATAGTTTATGTTCATGTGATGCGCCAACACTGAACCATACATAAGCAAATTCGTAATCTTTTGGCACACCTCGACCCTTGAAGTACAGGTCCCCCAATTTGTATTGAGCCTGGGGTATATTTTTTTCAGAGGCTTTACGAAACCATTTGCCAGCATTTTTATAATCCTGTTCAACACCCTGGCCTTTCATGTACATCATGCCCATATAATATTGTGCATAACCATGGTCTGAGGTTTCTGCGAGTGATTGCATGGTGGTAAAGGCTTTTTCGTAATCTCCCATCAGGTAGGCGACGACACCATCATTGAAATCCGCGCGAGCGGGAGAAGTGATCAGGGTTAATAGTAAGATTAGTAAAGGACTGATTTTTTTCATATTTAAAACTCGCAGTTGGTATAGTTAAGAGGCTATTTGCTAATAATGATTCCGGCTGCAAATGTTTCTATTTGGTACTATTTCACACTCGACCTCGTTAAATAGAATGACTATTTACCGCAGGATATACCCTTGGGTGCGCCTCGATCGATTGCAAAATAGTCTTCAAATAGAACCATTTTGTTTCGAGCTCCTGCTCTTCACCCTTCGGGCCAGCTACGCTGTCCAAATCTGTTCCGGACAGATTTGTCGCTTCGAAATATTATTACCAAATAGTCTCTAAGTCTCGTAAAATGCGCCGCTTGCTTTTGTGGCAAGGGAAGCATTGATTGTTACTTTATTTATTGTATTAGCTAATGGGTTAGGTCATAAAAGCGCTGAATTGTTTCATGCAAAAAGAAAATTGTAAATATGGTGAATGTATAAATGACAGAATTTCAGGCATTTAGGATAAATCAGAAGAATGAACAGGTCGTTGGTCGCCTGGAAAGCCTGACAGTTGATGAACTTAGTCAGGGTGACGTCTTGATTAAGGCAGCGTATTCCTCTGTCAATTACAAGGATGCGCTTGCGGCAACCGGCGCGGGCAAGATAATTCGAGATTTTCCGTGTATTGCCGGTGTCGATGTGTCCGGCTATGTGGTGGAATCCCGGGATAAGCGGTTTAAAGAAGGCGATGCGGTTCTTGTTACCGGTTACGATTTTGGCGTTGCCCATGATGGCGGGTATTCAGAGTATGCCAGGGTACCGGCAGAATGGGTTGTTCCGTTGCCAGAATCAATGAGCTTGTTCCAGGCCATGGCCATGGGTACAGCCGGATTCACGGTTGCCTTATGTGTACAACGTCTCGAAGAGAATGGTCAAACCCCTGAATCAGGACAATTTATTATTACCGGTGCGACGGGTGGTGTAGGAAATTTTGCCGTCGATATTATGTCCTCATTAGGCTATGAGGTAGTTGCTGTTACCGGAAAGTCTGATAGCCATGAATTATTGATTGGTTTAGGTGCGAATCACGTCCTGGATCGTCATACGATTAAAATTGATGGGCCGCCATTGGAAAAAGGACAATGGGGCGGTGCTATCGATAATGTGGGTGGTGATATCCTTGCCTGGTTAACAAAAACTACCAAACCGTGGGGCAATATCGCTTCCGTCGGGCTTGCCGGTGGAACTCAATTAAATACCACAGTGATGCCATTTATCTTACGTGGCGTCAGTATTCTTGGTATTAGTTCTTCGGGATGTCCGACACGTTATCGTCAACCCCTTTGGGAACGACTTGCGAGTGATCTGGCTCCAAAACATCTGGACAAGATTGTGACTAAGACGGTTGGGCTGGAAGATTTACCTGATGTATTTGAACATATGTTGGCTGGTGAAACGACCGGTCGTACAGTGGTGGCTATCAATCCAGTTGAGTAATAATTATTAAATAAACAAAGAGATTTTTATGATGGCAAAAACACTTTACGACAAACTTTGGGATGATCATGTTGTGCATGATTTTGGTGACGGTACAGCCTTAATCTATATTGACCGTCATCTCATCCATGAGGTTACCTCACCTCAAGCATTTGAAGGTCTTAAACTTGCTGGCCGAAAGCCTTGGCGATTGAATACAAATTTAGCCGTGCCTGATCATAATGTCCCGACAGTGAATCGCGAGGTGATCGAAGATCCTGTTTCCAGGCTTCAACTTGAAACATTGGACGCAAATTGCAAGGAAGTTGGCATTACCAAGTTTGAAATGCTTGATCCCAGGCAGGGTATTGTTCATGTTATCGGCCCCGAGCAAGGTGCATCCTTACCGGGTATGACAATCGTTTGTGGTGATTCACACACATCGACCAATGGTGCGTTGGGTGCATTTGCCTTTGGCATTGGTACATCTGAAGTTGAACATACACTTGCAACACAATGCCTGGTGCTTAAAAAGACCAGGAACATGTTAGTTAATGTTAATGGGCAAGCAGGTAAGGGTATTACTGCTAAAGATATCGTGCTTGAAATTATTGGTGAAATCGGCACAGCAGGTGGAACGGGTCATACAATTGAATTTGCCGGTGATGCTATTCGTGACTTATCAATCGAAGGCCGAATGACCGTCTGTAATATGAGTATTGAAGCGGGTGCCCGAGTCGGACTTATCGCGGTCGATCAGACGACATTGGATTATGTCAAAGGACGTCCCTATTCACCAAAAGGCGATGAGTGGGATCGTGCCATTGAATTATGGCGTGATCTTATAAGTGATGATGACGCGTATTTTGATAAAGTCGTTGAAATTGATGCAACAAAAATAGAACCGCAAGTGACATGGGGCACATCTCCTGAAATGGTTATGTCTGTTAATGACTCTGTCCCTGATCCTGCAATGGCTGGCGATGCGGTTAAGCGTGAAGCTGTTGAAAAGGCATTACATTATATGGACCTGACAGCAGGTACACCGATTACTGATATCAAGATCGATAAAGTCTTTGTCGGTTCATGTACAAATTCTCGTATTGAAGACTTACGTGCTGCCGCTGATGTGGTTAAAGGTAAAAAGGTGTCAAGTGATGTTAAATTGGCCATGGTTGTACCGGGCTCCGGTTTGGTTAAACAACAAGCTGAAGAAGAAGGCCTGGCTGATATCTTTATTGAGTCTGGATTTGAATGGCGTGAACCGGGTTGTTCAATGTGTTTAGGGATGAATCCCGACCGGCTTGAACCAGGTGAACGTTGTGCATCAACGTCTAACCGGAACTTCGAAGGTCGTCAGGGACAAGGTGGACGAACGCATCTTGTTAGTCCAGCTATGGCTGCAGCAGCAGCTATTGCAGGCCATTTTATCGATATAAGAGAATTATAAGGATTGAATGATGGAAGCATTTAAAACATTTACAGGAATAATAGCGCCATTGGATAGATCTAATGTTGATACTGACGCGATTATTCCAAAACAATATTTAAAATCGATAAAGCGTAGTGGCTTTGGTCCAAATCTGTTTGATGATTGGCGTTACCTTGATCATGGTGATCCAGCAAAGGAAAATGTATCGCGAAAGATCAACCCGGATTTTATTTTAAATCAATCACCCTTTGATAAAGCAGAGATATTACTAGCCAGGGAAAATTTTGGTTGTGGTTCATCAAGGGAGCATGCAGTGTGGGCGTTAAGTGATTTTGGTTTTAAGGTCGTGCTGGCTCCAAGTTTTGGTGATATTTTTTATAGCAACTCATTCAAGAATGGTTTTTTACCAGTACGGTTAAAAGATAATGAAATTGATTCATTATTTGATGTTGTTCAATCACAGAATGGTTTTAAGGCAACAATTAACCTTGATGAACAATTTGTTGAAACACAGGATCAGGAAAAATATACATTTAATATTGCTTCTGGCCTGAAAGACCGCTTACATAAAGGACTGGACGATATTGGTCTTACTTTTGAACATGCGGATGAAATTCGTGAGTATGAAATGAGCAGGGCAAAGATAACACCCTGGTTATTCAAGGAAATTTCTTGATAGAGTGCTTTACACGGATAGAGATTTTGTTCTCGCCGATTTTTGCTCCTGCAAAATCGGCATACAGTACAACCTGTACATAAGACGAGGTTAAGCACGCACGACTACATGGATGTAGGAGGTAGAGCGACGCAGGATGCCTAAGCCGAGAAGCGGAGTTTATATAACATTTGTCGCTTCCCGACCCCGCATTCGAGCACATTTTTACCAATAGTAGGCGCTTTAGGCGACGATGTATGCGGACAAAATAGCATTCGTGCAAAGTGCTCTAATAAAAAAACCCCGCTAAAAAGCGGGGTTTGCATGAAGCAAAGGGATCTTGAGATTTTGTAAAGTGTTTGT
>CAYMPA010000103.1:0-10899 GCA_964392105.1 uncultured Enterobacteriaceae bacterium | reverse complement strand
ATTCCGGCAACGGCCAGGGCCTCATTTGCCTTCTATAACACACGTGAAGAAGTTGATGCTTTAATTCAGGCCATTGATAAATCAAAACGGGTATTTGGGTAATCCTGGAAACCTCAGTTGACCGGCCACAAACCAGAACTATGTACAACAACACATAACAAATATGACTTTAACATTTCAATTATTTAGTAAGTTCGCCTACGCATTTGATTGCACGTTTTTTAGGCCCACTTGCTTGACAGCGAATACCTTACGTAGGAGGTCGCTTCGGACGTCCTGTCCTCTCGCGACATACACTCCTTCCATGGAGATAACTATGTGCGATTTTCTAGTCGGCGCAACTGAACCTAAAAAACGCACACTTAAACGCATCCAACTGAGGTTTTCAGGATAATGTTTGATATCAAGGATCTCTACCAGGAAATTATTGTCGATCATAATCGTAGTCCACGTAATTTTGGCAAGCTCGAAGATGCAGATAAAACGCTTGAAGGTTTTAACCCGCTCTGTGGAGACAAACTGACTCTGTACCTTAAAACCGATGGTCAAATAATTAATGATATCGCATTTGATGGTTCAGGTTGCGCTATTTCAGTCGCATCAGCTTCACTAATGACAGATGCAATGAAAGGAAAATCACTGAATGAAGCAAAAACATTATTTAATGAATTTCATAACTTGATAACAACTGATGACGATTTTGATATAGAACATTTGGGAAAACTTGCTGCACTGGCCGGAGTAAAGGATTATCCAGCAAGGGTCAAATGCGCTTCACTCTGTTGGCATACATTACATTCGGTTATTCAGGGTGATGGTACACCCGTCAGTACAGAATAAGAGAGTTTTAGTCATGCAGGAAAATAAACCAATAACATTAAACCGGGATTGCGATGCTGTTTTAATTCCTGTCGGAACACCAATTAATTTACCGGTAGGTAGTATTGTATTAATAACCCAGGCACTTGGAGGCAGTTATACCGTAAACGTTAATGGTAATCTTGCCCGTATTGATGCAAAGAATGCCGATGCACTCGGTTTTGAAGTTGAAATTACTCCTAATACAAACATTGAAAAAGAATTAACCGGGGATGGAAGTGTTGATGAAGACATGATCTGGGATCATTTAAGAACCTGTTATGACCCTGAAATACCAATCAATATTGTTGAGCTTGGGCTCATCTATGATTGCAACATCACACCACTTGGTGTTGATGGTAATCAGGTTGATATTGTCATGACCCTGACTGCTGCAGGATGTGGTATGGGAGATTTCCTTGCCGAAGATGTTCGCTCAAAGATATTGACCGTGGCCAATGTTACCAGGGTGAATGTCTGCGTTACCTTTGAGCCACCCTGGAGTCAGGATATGATGTCGGAGGCGGCTAGATTAGAAACGGGCATGTATTGACGTTAAGCGTGAAAGGTTAAAAGTGAAGCGCTTCAGACTAGTGCTTTTTTATGCTTTTCACGTATCACTCTTCACGTTTCACCGTATATAACATCTAGAACGCAAGTTCGAAAATACGATAAATCTTTATAATTAGCTGAGGAATTATTGAATGGTGGGTTGGTTTAATGTCGAACCAGAAGAGGAATTCTTGCCGGGACAGGCAAGATTAGTCGATGTTGATAATGTCATGATCGCTGTCTTTAACCTGAACGGCGAATTTTATGCAATAGAAGATGTTTGTACGCATGATGGCTCTCCCATGCTTGGTTGCGGCCTTGAACCAGAACATGTCATTGATGGTGCCGAGATCATATGCCCACGTCATGGTGCACGCTTTTGTATTAAAACCGGGAACGCCCTGACACCCCCTGCTTTCGAACCAACAACCACCTTTCCGGTTCGGGTTGAAGATGGGATGGTGCAAGTTACAGATGATCGCTGGGACTGATTTATCGGAATTTCCAGTTTTTAGTTAATAAATTAGGCTAGATTACTGCTTTAACATACAAAATCATTCGTATTGACAATTTCACCCAAGGCGCCTGAACACGTATAATCTCGCGATTTAGTAAATAGAAAAACTTCAGGAGATTGTTTGCATGGCCCTTGAACGTACATTAGCGATAATTAAACCCGATGCGGTTGCCAAGGGTTTCATCGGTAAGATATTAACGCTGTTGGAAGACAATGGCCTGCAAATTATTGCAGCGAAAATGGTACATCTCTCTGTCAATAAAGCTGAAGAACTGTACGCCGAGCATCAGGAACGACCCTTCTTTAATCCATTACTCAAATTCATGACTTCTGGTCCTGTTATGGTGCAGATACTCGAAGGTGAAGACGCCATTCAGAATCTTCGTAAAGTAATGGGTGCAACGGTACCTAAAGAAGCAGAGGCAGGGACTATTCGTAACCTTTATGCCGAACATGAATATAATGGTGAAGTTCTTGAAAATGTGATACATGGATCAGACAGTATTGAGAGTGCCCAAAGAGAAATTGACTTTTTCTTTAAAGAAGGTGAAATTTGTCCGAGAACACGCTAGAGAGATATGACTGATAAACCAAACTTGCTTGATTATGATCGAAAATCCCTGGAATCTTACTTCATCGAGACAGGGGATAAATCGTTTCGTGCGCAACAAGTCCTCAAGTGGATATATCATCATGGTGTGGTTGATTTTAAATCGATGACAAACCTTAGTAAGAACTTACGTTCTGATCTTGAACAAAATACATGTATTAAACTCCCGGAAATTATTACTGAACAACAATCTGAAGATGGTACGCGTAAATGGCTGGTTCAGATCGATGATAACAATTCCGTTGAAACTGTTTTTATCCCGGAAAATGACAGAGGTACACTTTGCATATCATCCCAGGCAGGATGTCCACTTGATTGCAAATTCTGTTCAACGGGGCAACAGGGGTTTAACCGTAATCTGGCGACAAGTGAAATTATTGGCCAGGTCTGGATTGCAAACAAGGCACTCGGATATTTTGAAAACGGTAAGCGTATTATTTCAAATATCGTATTTATGGGCATGGGGGAACCGTTACTTAATTATGACAATGTTCTCATGACCATAAATCTTTTGATTGACGATCTTGCGTTTGGTCTTGCACGTCGTCGTGTTACTGTCAGTACTTCAGGTATTATTCCTGAAATTGACCGCTTAAAAGCAGATAGTAATGTGAGTCTTGCAATCTCATTACATGCCAGCAACAATGAGCTCCGTAATAATATCGTTCCGATTAACCGCTCATATCCGATACATGATCTTTTTGCTGCGTGTAAACGCTATACAGAAGGAAGAGATGACGAACCAGTTACAATTGAATATGTCATGCTTAAAGACGTAAACGATAGTTTGCAAGATGCACGTGATCTTGTTAAATGTCTACGTGGTTTACCTGCAAAAGTTAATTTAATCCCTTTTAACACATTTCCCGGGACGCACTACACCTGTCCGGATATTAATACAATTAATACGTTCAGAGATGTTTTGATTAAATCCGGAATTATTACTATTACACGTAAAACACGGGGTGATGATATATATGCAGCATGCGGCCAGCTTGTAGGCAGGGTTGCAACCAAGGCAGCAAGGTATCAGAGAAATCAAGAGAGGTTTATCTAATGCCAATAACAAGTCAAAAGGGTACCTTCAAAAATAGAATTTTTTTTGTGACCGGTTTTTGCTCCTGCATAACCGGCATACAGTACTTCCCTGTACATAAGAGCAAAGACAGCGTGCCCTGTGGGTATACGAGCATGGGACTGACGCAGCTATCGCAGACAAAAGGCATTTTTCGGGGTGACCTAAACATTTTTCTAATTTTAGTAGCGATAATTACACTTACTGCCTGTAATCAGGTAGTGCCTTCTAATAAGAATATACGTCCATCACAAACCACGAATGAAGTCTCTGCTGCTAATCTTGATCTTGGAATTGCCTATATGAAACAAGGTACCTTTGACAAGGCATTAGAAAAACTTGAAAAAGCACGTCAGGCAGATCCCGGCTATTCGCCAACATACAATGTTCTGGGTTTACTCTATCAGCAACTTGGTGATTTCAATAAAGCTGAAGAACATTTTAAACGCGCTTTAAGCTTAAACAGTAACGATTCATCAACACTTACTAACTATGGTAGTTTTCTATGCCAACAGGAACGTCTTGAAGAAGCAGAGAAAACTTTTTTAAGGGCTGCAGAAAACCCATTATACAAATCACCAGAAATTGCTATAACAAATGCAGGGTTGTGCCTTTATAACAATCAAAAAGAGAACGATGCGGAAAAATATTTTCGACAGGCATTGCAATTAAATCCTCGCGTACCCCAGGCATTGATCAAGATGTGTGAAATGTCATTCAACAGACAAAATTATTTATCAGCAAGGGCTTATTTACAGCGCTACCAGGAAGTCGCGCTTCATACATCAAAAAGTCTTTGGCTTGGAATACAAATAGAACAGGAACTCGGTGATAAAGATGCTGTATCAAGTTATGTATTATTATTGAAAAATTCTTTTCCCGACTCTGAAGAAGCAACGATGTTACATGAATCAAGGATTCAATAATGACTGAGACTTCAACAAATAAAATCAACGCGGATTTATTTGATACTGCGGGTCAAATATTACGCTCAGAGAGAGAGAAGCTGGATCTCTCAGCCCAGGAAATTGCAAAACAAATACATCTTGATGTAAAAATAATTGAGTCGATAGAAAATGATAGCCATGAAGGAATGCCGACGGCAACTTATATAAGAGGTTATTTACGTAGTTACGCCAAGATAGTTGGTGCTGATGCTGATAAAATTATCAAACTCTATAACTCTGATTCACCCCCTCCACCGCCTGAGATATTACCCGAAGTAAAACCTCCGACCCAGGTAAGTAGTAGTGATAAACCGGTTAAGGCGTTTACCTACCTTATAACTTTAGGACTCGTATTGTTGTTACTTATTTGGTATCAAAGTAATTTTGTAGTTGATACTCCGTCTAATGATGGACAGGTTATTTATAATTCAGAAACAAGTATTAATGGTGTTGATATTACATACGAAATAATAATCCACCCTGATTCATGGCAGTCGCCTAAAAGTAATTCAGAAGAAGATTTTGAGATTAAACCTGCTTCAACCGCACCTTCAATTCAGGATAATATGCTTGAATTACGAACAGATATTGGTGAACAAGCAATTGGAATAACATCAATAGATGGATTTGATAATGATCCATCATCGTCTACTACGGGACAAGGACCAGACACAATAAATCTGAAGTTAACAGGTGATTCCTGGGTTGAGATATATGATGCAAACAATAAACGGTTGTTTTTTGATCTCGCCCTTGCAGGAAAACATTATAAAATTAATGGGACTGCACCATTTACTGTATTACTGGGTTTTTCAAATGGTGTTTCTGTTGAATTTAATGGAAAACCTTTTGATACAGAGCCCTATTCCAATCACGGCATTGCCCGCTTTACCCTGCCTGAGGAATGATTTCTTACTTTTCATTCTGATAAACTATTTAATTCTGACACCGATTAGGGGACTTTTTGATGGCAAGCCTGTATTTCTCACCACCATTCGTAGCGAGGGCGTCTATCTGCCGATGTGATGACGCGCACGGACTGGAAGACGGTGACCGTTTCGTCAGGAACGAAACGGGTCGCACAAACTGCGCCCGAAGGGTGGACACCAGGGACGGTGTCCAACAGAGCGTAGTCGACACTACGTCGAACCGTCTGCAAGGAGGACGCGCCGTCACTGCGAGCAGATCGGCATCCGCAGTAGAAGGGTGGTGAGAAATGCAGGCTAGGTTACAGGCGATTCGTGGTATGCATGACATTCTTATGCATGACACCCCACGCTGGCAATTTATGGAAGAGTCCATCAATAACATCCTGAATCAATATGGTTATCAGGAAATCCGTCTACCTATAGTCGAGAAAACAGAACTTTTCAAACGCTCGATTGGAGACAATACCGATATCGTTTCCAAAGAAATGTATAGCTTTGATGATCACAATGATACCAGCCTGACCTTAAGACCAGAAGGGACTGCAGGATGTGTTCGCGCTGGAATTGAACATGGTCTATTCCATAATAAGACACAAAGATTATGGTATATGGGTCCTATGTTTCGACATGAAAGGCCCCAAAAAGGCAGGCAACGACAATTCCATCAAATAGGTGTCGAGGCATTTGGGTTTAAAGGTCCCGATATTGATGCTGAACATATACTAATGTGTGCCCGTATCTGGAAAGCACTAAATCTGAGTAATATTAGTCTCGAATTAAATTCTCTTGGCACAAGTGACTCACGTAAAAATTACAGAAAAATACTGGTCGACTATTTTTCATCCAATAAAGACAAACTTGATGAAGATAGTCTGGTACGGCTTGAACAAAATCCGTTACGTATCCTTGATAGTAAAAACCCGGAGATACAATCCTTAATCAAAGCTGCACCAACCATGGATGAACATCTGGACACTGAATCAGCCGATCATATAGCCGGCCTGAAAGAAATATTGGATAGCGCCGGGATCGAATATACGGTAAATCCAAGGTTAGTTAGAGGACTCGACTATTACGGAAAAACTGTATTTGAATGGATTACCAATCAGTTAGGTGCTCAAGGCACTGTCTGCGCAGGTGGGCGTTACGATGGTTTAGTAGAACATCACGGGGCATCTCCAACACCAGCTGTCGGATTTGCAATCGGGCTGGAACGTTTACTGGAATTAACCGATTTTAAAAACAGGGTGGATAAACACTCCCCTCATGTTTATTTGTTACTGTCAGGAGAACAAGCTATCGAGCGCGGAATTTTGCTGGCAGAACAACTGCGAGACCAATTAACCGGACTTAGAATTTTGACCCATTGCGGTGGAGGAAGTTTTAAAAGCCAATTTAAGAAGGCCGATAAATCCGGGGCACAACTTGCTCTGGTATTGGGTGAAGATGAACTTGAGAAAAACCAGGTTACAATTAAATTTTTGCGTACTGATGAGCCCCAAATTGTCATCAAATGGCCTGAAATATCAAATTTCCTCAGCACAACACTGTCGATCTAGTAAATCCTATATTCCTCAGTTGACCGGCCTCAAACATATAATTATGTGTTAAAAAAAATATACAACTAGATTTTGTTAGATAATTTTCCATTTGTTGAACCCGCCTACTCATTCGATTGCGCGTTTTTCAGGCCCATTTGCCTACAGGGACGTAGGTAACTGAACCTGACAAATCGGCAGGACAGCCGATTTGCACGGCTGAAAGCCGCCTCGAAGAGGTGTGGCACAGGGAAGTGCCGCATGTAAAACGCACATTCAAATTAGTCCAGCTAAGGATTCTAGGATAAATTCTTACAAAATAGAGCGTCTTTACACTAAACAAACGCAAAACCCACGTTATAATGTGCGCCCTTTCGGGTGATGATCCCCGCATATATTAATCATGTTATTTCCAGGAGATTGGCAGGAGATTTAGAAGTGGACGTTTACAGAACTGAAGAAGAACAGGCCGAGGCCATAAAAAAGTGGTGGAAAGAGAACGGCAAATCAATTGTTGCCGGTATTGTAATTGGCATTACGGCTGTATTTGGTTGGCGTGCTTACGAAAACCATACAGCACTGCAAGCTGAAGCGGCTTCGACTCTTTATGAACAAATGCTGGCAGCATCACGTAAAAATGATAACGAAAATGTCCGTGTCTATGCCAACCGTGTCATCGTTGATTATAAATCAAGTACCTATGCCGTATTTGCAACCTTGATGTTGGCCAAACTGGCAGCTGAATCCGGTGATCTTGAAACAGCTGAAACCCATTTACGCTGGGTTCTGGAAAATAATTCACAAACAGAATTTGATCATATCGCGCGATTGCGCCTGGCTCGAGTATTGCTGGCTGGCGATAAACTGGATCTTGCAATAAATACGCTTGACGTGGAGAACCCGGATGAATTTGTTGCGCACTATGAAGAATTACGCGGTGATATTTTCGTTAAGCAGGGCAAAACTGAAGAAGCACAGCAGGCATATCAAAAAGCCCTTGCCAATACTGTTGCCACTGAAGATGCACGATCTATATTACAAATGAAACTGGATAACCTGGGCAGGATCTAGAGGCTGTTTGGTAATAATGATTCCGGCTGCAAATGCTCTTTTTAGTACCCCCTTGAGGGGTGTCCCTATTTGGTACGATTTCACGCTCGATTTCGTTAAATAGAATGACTATTCTCCTCAATCGATCGCAAAATCGCCCTCAAATAAGACCATTTTCGCTTCGAAATATTATTACCAAACAGCGTCTTAATTTGTTTAAAGAATTTCGTGCCGTTGTTTTACTGGTTATTTTATCCACATGTCTTGGCTGCGGTACCAAACAGTACGTCAAGGGAATTATGGGTGGTGGTGTAGATAACACAGAACCGCCATCACCCCTGGTTGATTTTGTCGAAACTGCCAGTCTGGATGAGGTCTGGTCGGAAAATATAGGAAAAGGGACAGGCGAATTATTTATCAAGCTTGTCCCGGCAGTTCTTGATGATCAAATCTTCATCGCCGATACCCGCGGTAATATCGCTGCGCTTTATGCTAATACTGGAAATAATATCTGGCGTATAGACAGTGATCTGCCAATCACTGGTGGACCCGGGGCTGATGTAGGCCTGGTGGTGGTCGGCACCAGTGAAGGTGACGTACTGAGTCTTTCAATTGAAACCGGTGAAGAAATCTGGCGTTCAACAGTCTCTAGTGAAATCCTTTCTTCACCAAGAGAGGCCGATGGCGTTGTCATTGTCAGAACAATTGATGGTAAAATCTTTGCCCTGGATGCAACAAGTGGAGAACGTCTTTGGATTTATGACCGAACTGTTCCTGCTTTAACTCTTCGCGGTACAAGTACACCGGTAATTTCAAACGGATTGGTTATAGCCGGATTTGATGGTGGTCGTGTAACTGCTCTCGAGCTCAAGACCGGTAAATTAATCTGGGAATCAAAAGTCGCGATTTCACGTGGAAGAAGCGAACTCGAAAGAATGGTTGATATCGATGTACAACCATTAATCGTTGGGGACATTATATATGTCACCACATTCCAGGCCAACGTCGCAGCATTATCATTAGAGACTGGACAAATACTATGGCGGCGCGATATCTCTTCCCACACTGAACTCGGTGCCGACAGAGGAAATCTTTATGTCACGGATGAGACGGGTAATGTTTGGGCATTGGATAGATTTTCAGGTGCATCAATCTGGAAACAGGAAAAACTGACTTTTCGACAACTCACAGGACCAGCAGTTCTGGGAGATAGTGTAATCGTAGGTGATCTTGAAGGCTATTTACATTGGCTGGATAAGAAGACCGGTGACTTTACAGCGCGAACTCGAATAGATAATGACCCAATCCTGACTCAGCCAATTGTTTCAAATGACATACTCTTCGCCTATTCAAGTGGCGGTACACTTTCAGCATTTACCTATTACGGCAATGTGTTAAAAGATTTGCCCAAAGAACCGATCGTTAATGAAGAGCCCACTTCTAAAGAAGAATCCAGTCAAGTTTCAGTAAAAGAGACTGACACTGAAAAAACGGTTGAAGCCTCCAAGACACAGGCAAAAACTGAAGAAGAGGGTTCCCTATTCGGGCGTTTTCTGGAAATATTCACCAGTGATGACGAAGAAGAGACTGAATAAACAGTTATCACCTTTTTCACTCACTTAAGTATTGATTAACTAACAACATCTAAACACTCATGAAACCTGTTATCGCTATCGTTGGTCGACCCAACGTCGGCAAATCTACTTTTTTCAATCGCCTGACATCAAGTCGTGATGCACTGGTTGCAGATCGGCCTGGAGTTACTCGTGATCGTCAATACGGTGTGACACATCATGACTCACGAACATTTCTGATTATTGATACGGGCGGTGTCGGCGAAGAAGACCATGACAGCAAGGATGTTGCTGAATTAATGACAGAACAAGCCATGTTGGCAGCAAGTGAGGCATCGGTATTGATCTGGATTGTTGATGGACGTGCTGGGTTGACCAATATCGATGAATCTCTGGCTGAAGAGTTTCGAAAATTAGATAAACCGGTATTTCTTGCTGTAAATAAAATTGAAGGGCATGAACCTAACCTTGCCGTCAGCGAATTTTATAGCCTCGGCCTGGATTCAGTCTGGCCTATCTCGGCCAAGCGAGGTGATGGTATTGTCAGATTATTAGATGCCGTTACAGAAATGATTCCAGACATAATAAACCATCATACAGATGAAACAGAAGGTCTCACTATTTCTATTCTAGGCAGGCCCAATGTTGGTAAATCAACACTGGTTAATCGAATGATCGGTGAAGAACGTGTACTGACCTTTGACCACCCCGGTACAACGCGTGACAGTATAAAAATACCCTTTCAAAGAAACGGAAAGGATTATGTCCTGATCGATACCGCAGGGGTGCGCAGAAAAAGCAAGGTGCATGATGTCGTCGAAAAATTCAGCATCTTGAAATCATTTAATGCCATAGAAGCAGCAAAGATTATTATTTTAGTCATCGATGCCAGTGAAGGCGTTACAGAACAAGACAGCACCTTACTAGGTATGATTGAAGACAGCGGCAAATCCGTCATCATTGCAGTAAATAAATGGGATGGAATGGAGGCTACAGAAAAAGAAAGAGTAAAGTCCCAACTCTCGCGAAAATTCAGTTTTATTGATTATGCACAATACCATTACATTTCAGCATTACATGGAACGGGCGTTGGTAATTTATTTAAAAGTATTAACAAGATCTTTAAGTCATTGGACATTAATGCATCGACATCGGATATGACAGATATCCTGCAAGATGCAGTATCAAGCCATCCACCACAAATTGTTCGTGGCAGGAGAATTAAATTACGTTATGCCCATCTCGGTGG
>CAYMPA010000102.1:0-11224 GCA_964392105.1 uncultured Enterobacteriaceae bacterium | reverse complement strand
ACTTCTGTTCCAGACTCAGTTCTACCTCCCCCATCCCTGGGGTCGTACCTCCTGCGTCCATGCAGTCGTGCGCGCATTTTCGTCTCATCTGAGAGCAAACTATCAATGCAAAGTCCCATTTAAATTAATAGAATAGCCAGTCCATAATTTTGATGTGCTCAATTGAATGAGTCGGTCAGTTTTAATTATTGTGCTGGTCTGGCAATGTTACCTGAAGAAGCGGGTTTAGATTCCCTAAAAGGACATTGATTGGCTGGTGGTATGCGGGCAAGTCTATATAATGCAATGCCTGGGACAGGTGTATATCAGTAATAATTATTAAACTTAATAACTATCAATTCCAATGGGCAATAAAATAGATTTAGAACAACTGCGTGCTGATATCGATGCGTTAGATAAGCAATTGATTGATCTAATCAGTGCTCGTGCACGTCTGGCGCAGGCAGTTGCAGAGGTGAAAAATTCATCATCTGAGTCTGCCAATTTTTATCGTCCTGAACGTGAAGCACAGATATTAAGAAAGGTTATTGAACAGAATGAAGGTCCACTCTCGGAAGAAGAGATGGCTCGTTTGTTTCGGGAGATTATGTCAGCCTGTTTGGCGTTAGAGCAGGTATTGGACATTGCATATCTGGGACCGGAAGGGACATTTACCCAGACAGCAGCATTAAAACATTTTGGTCATTCTGTTAATACCACGGCCTTTGGCAGCATCGATCAGGTATTCCGTGAAGTTGAATCAGGTGCCTCACATTACGGTGTCGTGCCGGTTGAAAATTCGATTGAAGGTGTCGTTAATCACACTTTGGATATGTTGAATCATTCAAGTTTGAAAATTTGTGGTGAAGTGGAATTACGAATACATCACCATTTATTGAGTAAAGATAAATCGCTTGATGAATTAACACATGTTTATTCACATCAGCAATCATTAGCACAATGTCGTGCCTGGCTGGACACTCATTTAATCAAGGTTGAACGTGTGACAGTGACAAGTAATGCGGAAGCAGCACGTATTGCCAGTAATGAAAAGCATGTTGCAGCAATTGCGAGTGAGGCTGCCGGTGAGTTATATGAGCTTAATAATCTTGCCAGTAATATTGAAGATGAACCGGATAACACGACACGCTTTTTGGTTATCGGTAAAGACATGTGTCCTGAATGTGGTAATGATAAAACGTCTTTGATCTTCTCTGCACCGAATAAGCCGGGTGCTTTACATACAATGCTAAGTTGCCTTGCAGATAATGGAGTCAGTATGACGCGTATTGAATCCAGGCCATCACGACGTGAGATGTGGGAATATGTTTTCTTCGTAGATATTGAAGGACATGCTGAAGATAAACCTGTAAAAAAAGCATTGGCTGAACTTGAAGATTGTGCTGCGATGGTAAAACTTTTAGGTTCATACCCAAGAGCTGTTTTGTAGGTTATGTCATGTGATCTACTTTCACTTGCTACTCCGGGTGTTGCTGGTCTTCAGCCGTATCATCCTGGTAAGCCTATTGAGGAATTACAACGCGAACTTGGTTTAGATGAGGTAATTAAACTTGCATCTAACGAGAACCCTTTGGGACCAAGTCAAAATGTATTGGATGTGATTACTGAAACAAAAGATTTATCGCGTTATCCGGATGGTAATGGGTTTAATTTAAAGAAAGCACTTGCAAATAAGCACAAAATTGATTCAAACAGAATCACATTAGGTAATGGATCAAATGATGTTCTGGAAATGGTTACGCGGGCCTTTGTGACCAGTGAGCACCAGGTTATTTATTCACAACATTCCTTTGCGGTTTATCCAATTGTTACACAAGCTGTTGGTGCGGAACATGTTGTGATTCCTGCCGATGATTGGGGACATGATTTACCAGCAATGTTGAATGCGGTTAACGACAAAACGCGATTAATATTTATTGCGAATCCAAATAATCCGACCGGGACATGGGTTAATAGAACGAGTCTGAGAAACCTGCTTGAGAATGTCCCAGAGTACGTGATCGTACTGGTTGATGAAGCCTATTTTGAATATGCCCAAATTGAAGAAAATTATCCTGATAGTAGTTTATGGTTGAATGACTTTAATAATTTGATTGTTACGCGAACCTTTTCCAAGGCCTATGGTTTGGCAGGTCTGCGTATAGGCTATGCATTATCACACCCTGACACTGCTAACCTGTTAAACCGGGTACGCCAGCCTTTTAATAATAACAGCCTGGCTTTAGTTGCAGCAGAAACTGCATTGCTAGATAGTCAATATATTGAACGTAGTGTTGAAGTAAATCAGTCGGGAATAAAAAAAATTATACTGGCATTCGATGATATGGGTCTGGAGTTTATTCCATCAAAAGGTAATTTTATCTGTGTTGATTTTGAACAGCCTGCCGATGAGATCTATCAGGCTTTACTCAAGGCAGGTGTTATTGTGCGTCCTATAGCAAACTACGGAATGCCGAATCACTTGCGTATCAGTATCGGGCAGGAATTTGAAAATACCCGCTTCATTAATGAGCTAGCTAATATAATGGCGGCATAAATATATGTTTATTAATCATCTCTCTATCATTGGTGTTGGACTCATTGGCGGTTCGCTCGCACGTGCCTTACGTAAAGCAAAGCTTGTTAATCGTGTATCAGGATGTAACCGTAATGAGGACACTTTAAAAAAAGCAGTCGAATTGGATGTTATTGATGACTATTCATTAAATATAGAAGAGGCAATGACCGGTGCTGATGTCGTTGTTATTGGAACGCCTTTGGCAACAACAGAAAGGTTGTTACCACAAATCGCCGGGTTTTTAAAACAAGATGCTGTATTAACGGATGTAGGTAGTGCCAAGGGAAGTGTGGTTAATGCAGCCAGGCAGGCAATGGGTGAAAAATTTCCACGTTTTATTCCAGGACATCCTATTGCCGGTACTGAAAAAAGCGGTGTTGAAGCTTCGTTTGCGGAATTGTTTATTGACCATCGTGTCATACTTACACCTGTAAAAGAAACGGATGACAAGTCACATAAGTTAATCACTGATATGTGGCAAGCCGTTGGCGCTGATGTTATTAATCTTGATGTAAAACATCATGATGAAGTACTTGCAGCGACCAGTCATTTACCACACATGTTGGCCTATGCCCTGGTTGATTGTCTTTCAGGTATGCAGGAACGTGACGAGATATTCAACTATGCTGCTGGTGGTTTTGCTGATTTTACCAGGATTGCCTCGAGTAGCCCTGATATGTGGCATGACATCTGTTTTTCCAATCGTGATGCATTATTGAATACATTAAAAATATTTTCTGAACATATATATCAGATTAAGGATGCTATTGAAAAATCAGACAGTGAACAATTGTTGGAAATTTTTAAACGTGCAAAACAAGCCAGAGACAAATTCACCAGAACCAGAAATCAGTTAGACACAACAACTGAATAATTATTTTTACTGATCAACATGAGTTCAAACAATCGTTCCAGTTTTCGGGTAACACCGGGTAATTCTATTTCTGGTCGAATAATTGTGCCTGGTGATAAATCTATATCTCATCGCGCATTGCTGTTAGGTGCAATCGCTGAAGGTGAAACAACGATTAAAGGTTTCCTGCAAGGGGAGGATACATTAGCAACCGCCAGGTCCTTTCAACAGATGGGCGTTGATATAGAAAATGATGGAGACCTTGTTCGAGTGAAAGGAGTAGGTCTACAAGGCCTGCATGCGCACAATAAAGCATTAAACCTCGGTAATTCTGGCACATCGGTACGATTACTGACGGGGTTATTATGTGCTCAATCATTTAATTCGGAATTGATTGGCGACATGTCGTTAATGAAAAGACCTATGCTTCGAATAATTGAACCGTTACGAACAATGAATGCTGATATCAGTTGTTCAGATAATGGAACTTTGCCGATAAAGATAACAGGTGGTCGACAATTAAATGGGATTGACTATGAAATACCGGTAGCCAGTGCCCAATTAAAATCCTGCTTATTGTTAGCAGGGCTTTATGCCAAAGGGACAACAACTATCATCGAGAATGAAGCGACACGGGATCATACCGAACGTATGCTCGCTACCTTTTCTCATCCGCTGAATAAATTGGGAAATAAAATTTTTTGTAACAAGGCTGATAAGTTAATTGGAGCTGATGTGATAATCCCGGCAGATTTTTCTTCAGCTGCTTTTTTTATTGTAGCTGCAACATTGGCACCCGGATCAGATGTGGTTATGGAAAACGTGGGGGTAAACCCGACTCGTGATGCCATGTTAAAGATTATGACGTTGATGGGTGCAGAAATCGAACTCCGGAATGAACGACAACAATCCGGAGAACCGGTTGCTGATATCCATATTAAGAGTAGTGAGTTAAATGGGATTGATATTCCGGAAGAACTGGTATCGATAGCGATAGATGAGTTCCCGGTTATTATGATTGCTGCCGCTTGTGCCAGCGGCATAACACGTTTGTCGGGTGCCGCTGAATTACGCGTTAAGGAAAGTGACCGTATTCAATCTATGTTGGATGGATTTATTGCGACAGGTATTCAGGCCGAAGCCACAGAAGATGGCATGATTATCGATGGTGGAGAATTCAACGGCGGTTTTATTAATAGTCATGGCGACCATCGTATTGCCATGGCCTTTGCTGTTGCCGGTATGGTTTCGAAAGAACCGATTTTAATTAATGATTGTGAAAATGTAGCAACCTCATTTCCTGGATTTGTTGATCTCGCAAAACAATCCGGCATGGATATAGACTATGTCTGAGGCCCCGATAATTACCGTAGATGGTCCAAGCGGCACAGGTAAAGGAACGATCTGTAGTTATCTCACTGATTGGCTGAAATGGCATTTCCTGGATAGTGGCGCGCTTTACCGTGTACTCGCCCTTGCAGCGGAGAAACATCAAATCAAGAGTGATGACGAGTCAGCATTGGTGAATCTGGCAGGAATCTTGAGTGTCAAATTCAAGGTTGCTGGAGCAGGATCTCTGGTCAATGTGTTGCTGGATGAAGAGACTGTTACTGATGAAATTCGAACCGAAGCCTGTGGAAATGCTGCTTCCATTATTGCCCCTTTAGCTGCAGTTCGGGAAGCCTTGCTATCACGGCAAAGGGCGTTTCATAAACAACCTGGATTAGTTGCCGATGGCCGTGATATGGGAACAGTGGTATTCCCGCAAGCAACATTGAAGATATACCTGACCGCGAGTGCTGAAGAAAGGGCTAAAAGGCGCTATAAACAGTTGAAGGAGAAGGGTATTAGTGCTAATCTCCGCGACCTTTCCGCGGAAATAGCTGGGCGAGACAAGCGAGATAGTACACGTGCAGTGTCGCCATTAAAACCCGCGGATGATGCAATTGTGGTTGATACAAGTACGCTTGATATTGATGCAGTTGTGGTAAAAATTTCAGAATTGGTTGTCAACAAGATTCCGAATTTGCCAAAATGATCGGGCTTCTCAGAAAATAGTGATTTTTTCGTTAGAGTAAGGAAACATCGCGCACGACTGCATGGACCTCAGTACCCCCTTGAGGGGTGTGCAGGAGCAGGAGGTACGATTACATGGAAGGAGGAGTTAGAGTCGCGTCGGGAACAACGACCGAGAAGAAAACGTCAGGAACAAGTTTTCGAGCCAAAGCCGAGAACCACAGTGTATAAGCAATACATGAGGCAGAGTGCCCTCTGGGTATTCGAGCACGAGGCTAACGCCGCTATAGCGGACAAAATCGCCTGGAGCGATTTTGAGTGACAACCCCGAAGGGGTGAGCATCAAGGACGATGCGAACAAAAAGTGCATTTTCTGAGATGCCCTAAGGTGGTTAAGTATTCGCGATGAATGCTTAGCTGATGATTAACTTAACAGTTGTAGTCCTGCAGTAGTCTTAAACAGGATTCAGGAATTACCTTTCATGAGCGAGAGTTTTGCCGAATTATTTGAACAGAGCCAAATAGAAAAAAAAATGCGTCCCGGCGCCATAGTCAGTGCCACAGTAGTAGACGTCAAATCCGATACCATCATAGTCAATGCTGGTCTTAAATCCGAAGGAATCATCCCAATAGAACAATTTTATGACGAGCATGGCGAGCTCGAGGTTGCCCTTGGCGACGAAGTTGATGTTGCTCTCGATTCTATCGAAGACGGATATGGTGTAACCCGTCTTTCACGTGAAAAAGCAAAACGTAAGATAGCCTGGACAGAACTTGAAAAGGCTCATGAAGCTAATGAAACAGTTACGGGTATTATCACCGAGCGTGTAAAAGGTGGCTTTACCGTTGATGTTGATAAAGTCCGTGCTTTTTTACCGGGCTCATTAGTTGATGTACGCCCCGTACGTGACACCTCTTATCTGGAAGGAAAACCTCTCGAATTTAAAGTTATCAAGATCGACCAGAAACGAAATAATGTTGTTGTTTCACGTCGTGCAGTTGTCGAGACTGAAAGTAGTGTTGAACGCGATGCTCTCCTTGAGTCACTAAAAGAAGGTGCATTGGTTAAAGGTGTGGTTAAAAACCTGACTGACTACGGCGCATTTCTGGACCTGGGTGGTATTGATGGTCTCCTGCATATTACTGATATGGCCTGGAAGCGTGTTAAGAATCCAAGCGAGATCGTCAATATTGGTGATGAAATAGAAGTTAAGGTCCTGAAATTTGATCGCGAAAAGAACCGCGTATCTCTTGGCCTGAAACAAATGGGTGAAGATCCATGGTTAGATTTAACCCGCCGTTATCCTGAAGGCGCTCGTTTACATGGCAAGGTAACCAACCTGGCCGATTATGGTTGTTTTGTTGAGTTGGAAGAAGGTGTTGAAGGTCTGGTACACGTCTCGGAAATGGATTGGACCAACAAGAATGTACATCCTTCAAAACTGGTTCATATTGGTCAGGAAGTCGATGTAATTATTCTCGATATCGACCAGGAACGCCGCCGTATCTCTCTCGGCATGAAACAATGCCAGTCAAATCCATGGGAACAATTCGCTGCTACACATAATAAGGGCGACCGAGTTGTAGGTGTCATTAAATCTATTACAGATTTCGGCATCTTTATTGGACTCGATGGCGGCATTGATGGTTTGGTCCACTTATCAGACGTTTCATGGGCTGATAATGCAGATGAATCAATCCGTAATTTTAGCAAGGGTGAAGAGATTGAAACAGTTGTACTTGCGGTTGATGCGGAACGTGAACGAGTTTCACTCGGTGTTAAGCAACTGGAAAAAGATCCTTTCTCAAGCTTTGTTGCCGAAAATCCAAAAGGTAAGATTGTTAATGGTATTGCACAAAGCGTCGATCTGAAATTTGTCACTGTCGCACTGGGTGACGGTGTTGAAGGTACATTGAAGGCCAGTGAAATTTCAATAGATAAAGCGATTGATGATGCACGTGCCGTTATCAAGGAAGGAGAAGAACTTGAGGTCAAGATTACTGCAATTGACCGAAAAAAACGCACAATCAACCTGTCAATCAAGGCAAAAGAGTCTGATGATGAACAGGCGGCAGTTAAGGAATATGCCCCAGAGACAGGCGGCGGAGCCAAATTGGGCGATATTTTGAAGGAACATTTAGATAATAATTAAAATTTGCTGTTACAAATTGCCTATCTTCTGATAGGATTTAGGAATAATAACAATGGTTTGGACGTGTATAGATTAGGAATCTAAAATACACTAACCGAGATAGAGAGCAAGTATGACAAAATCTGAACTTATCGAAATACTGGCGAGGCGGCAATCTCAACTAGCATATAAGGACGTTGAGCTGGCGGTCAAAACGATACTCGAACATATGTCTGGTACGCTTTCAAATGGAGAACGTATCGAGATTCGTGGATTTGGTAGTTTTTCCTTGCATTATCGTCCACCAAGGGTCGGTCGTAATCCCAAATCTGGCGAACCCGTATCATTACCTGCTAAACATGTCCCTCATTTCAAGCCTGGTAAGCAGATGCGTGAAAGAGTAAACAACTGTCACGGCCCGATCACTGACTAACAGATAGCTTTACACGATTACTCGGCTTTGGCTCGAAAACTTGTTCCTGACGTTTTCTCGGTCGCTGTTCCCGACGCGACTCAACCTCCTGCGTCCATGTAGTTGTACCGCTTACTTCCCTGTAAGCGTTCTGCGTCGCTCTCGGTCTTCGCTCCCGGCTCGACTCTCGGTTGCTGCTCCCGGCGCAACTCTACCTCCTCCTTCCCTGGAGTCGTACCGATTACTTCCATGTAATTGTACCTCCTGCACACCCCTCAAGGGGGCGGACCGAGGTCCGTGTAAGCATGCGTTCGGCTACTCGTCGTTAAAAATGATCTCGTAATGCGGGGTCGGGAAGCGACAAATTTAATATAAACTCCGCTTTTGGGTAAAATACATTCATGTATTTTGCTTTTACGAGCAACTTTATTGTTGCCCACTACGCACCTGGTGAATTTGTCATTCATTTTCGCCTCGATTAGCTTTCGCTCGTTACATCGTGAAAGTCTATCTGGTGAGATACTTAATATTTGTATTTCCTTTAATTTCCGTTTTGTTACGGCTATTGTCATAACTTAACAGACTGTCTATTGTAGCTGTTTAGAATAATTAATCTGAATAGATATATTTTGGAGATGATATGTCCCGTATTGCCAAGTTGATTCTTGTTCTTGCCATTTTATTATTTGGATTGGCATTTCACCTGAAAAACAATCAGCTCATCGCATTAAATTACTATGTTGGAGCAATTGAACTACCCGTTTCACTAATAGTTGTATTAGTCCTGTGTTTAGGCGCATTACTCGGTGTATTGGCAAGCCTGCCGATTATTATTAAATTGAAGCAACAAAAGCTTAAACTTGAAAGGCAGATAAAAAATAGTGAAAAAGAGATCAACAATCTTCGTGTCATGCCAGTTAAGGACTAATCTGATCCTGGATTCTGCAGTTGACCGCTATAAGTAAAACTTTAGATGATAAATACAATTACTATTCACACATTTTTTAGATTCACCGAATGGGTGAAGGCGCTACGTCATCCAAGCAAACACGACTGCATGGACGCAGGAGGTAGAATGAATCAGGAGACAGAGTCGAGAACTACTCGGCAACTGCTCGGTCTTCGTTCCCGACACGACTCTACCGCTCACACACCCCTCAATGGGGTACCGAGGTCCATGTGAGCGTCCCGGCGTTGCTCTATCACCTACATCCATGTAGGCGTCTACACGCTATCCAACTACGGACTCTAGGATTATGCAACTTGAATTGAACATGTTCTGGTTATTATTACCGGTTGCTGCATTGAGCGGTTGGTGGATAGGTCGGCGAGTTTCTAATTCGGAAAATAATAATTCTTTAAGGGTATTCCATCCTGAGTATTTCAAGGGTCTGAATTTTGTATTAAATGAACAACCCGACAAGGCCATTGAAGTTTTTATTCGTATGCTTGAAGTTGATAGTGAAACAGTTGAAACACATCTTGCACTTGGCAATCTGTTTCGCAGACGTGGCGAAGTAGATCGCGCAATACGGATTCATCAAAATTTGATTGCACGACCAACGCTAAATCGTGAACAACGGGCCCATGCCTTACTTGAACTTGGTATGGATTATATGCGTTCCGGTTTGCTAGACCGGGCAGAGGGTTTGTTTCTTGAATTGGTTGACACAGATTTTCATCTTAATCAGGCCTACACTGAGCTATTAGAAATATACCAACAGGAAAAGGATTGGGATAATGCAATTATTATTGCCAGAAAACTTGAAGTCGTTTCTGGCAATTCATTGAATCCAGTAATTGCCCAATTCTATTGTGAACGAGCTGATTCAGCACTGAATGAAGGTAATATGCGTACTGTTAAAGATAAAGTTCGTCGAGCAATGAGTTTTGATCATAACTGTGTGCGTGCCAGCTTGATTGAGGCACAAATGTATCAGCATATTGGAAAAGACAAGTTGGCGATCAAGGCGTATAAACGGGTTGAGTCACAGGACAGTGATTACATTACTGAGATTATTGGGCCACTATTTGAATGTTATCGTAAGCTTGATCGTGTTGATGAATTTGTCGAATATCTAAGAATGTTAGTTAATATATATGGTGGTATTAGTACATCATTAATGTTGACTGAATTGATTGCTGAGCGCGAAGGGGAGAATGCAGCAATTCGCTTTATATCTGATGAGTTGAAAAGTCGACCTACGGTTAAAGGTGTTGATCGATTAATCGAATACACTCTATCCAAATCTGAAGGTGAAACATATGAACACCTTAAAACAATTAAGGATCTAACTGGTCAATTAATCGAAGGCAGAGCAATGTATAAATGTAATAATTGCGGCTTTGATGCGAAACTGCTTCATTGGCTATGTCCTGGATGTAAACATTGGGATACAGTTAAACCTGTTTTTGGAGTAGCCGGTGAGTAACAGTCGAGTAATCATTTCACTTGATTTCCCTGATGGTAAGCAAGCATTAGAGCTTTGTCAGAAACTTGATCCATCAAGTTGCAAACTTAAAATCGGTAAAGAACTTTTTACCCGAGAAGGCCCTGCTTTAGTTGAGCAATTAATCAACTCGAGTTTCGATATCTTCCTGGATCTGAAATATCATGATATTCCGAATACCGTTGCCAATGCTTGTCGTGCAGCCGCTGATTTAGGTGTGTGGATGTTGAATGTTCATGCTTTTGGTGGTCGGGCTATGATGGAAGCGGCATGTGAAGCACTTGATAAAGTCGCTAACAAGCCATTGCTTATAGCAGTAACTATACTGACCAGTATATCTGAAGATGATTTACGTGAACAAGGAATAACCAATCCCGTCGAAGATCAGGTTTTGTTATTAGCTTATCTGGCCAAATCATCAGGATTAGATGGCGTAGTTTGCTCAGCCAGGGAAGCAAGCAGCTTATGTGCTGAATTAGGTAAAGAATTTTGCCTGGTTACACCCGGGATTCGCCCAGCTGATTCAAGTAGCAATGATCAAAAACGTATCATGACGCCAGTGGAAGCAATCAGTGCAGGCAGTCATTATCTTGTTATTGGTCGACCGATAACACGTGCCGATGATCCACTTGCTGTTTTAAATGCAATTAATGCTGATATAGCAGGGCACATTTAAAAATGTACTTTTTTCGCGATAGCTGCGTCAGCTCCGTGCTCAAATCCTCATGTATTATTTATACACTCCGGTTCTCCGCGCGGTGCTTCCTTGCACTCACAAAAATATTACTATTTTTAAAAGCACCC
>CAYMPA010000101.1:0-11282 GCA_964392105.1 uncultured Enterobacteriaceae bacterium | reverse complement strand
CTAGCCACGGCTGCAATGCGGGATTTTTTCCACCCTAATTTAATACCGTTTAGTCCGGTCTCAAGCTCTCTTCAGTCTCACTTAAAGCTCGTCGTCTTCAAGATCATCGAAGTCGTCTGTGACGTCAACAGGACCTTGACCGAATGTCTCTCCATCTTTGACAAACTGGATACCATACAGGTTTGCGTTCGCACGCTTACCATATGTGTTATTCTGGATCCAGATATCAATGATGGCATTGACGTAACAACCTGCGTAAAGGATATCATCATCCTCTGTAACTGGTGTTTTGTCACGGTCAATCAGAGTTGGTCGTTTACCATTGGCAGCTTTAATAGACCAGTTACCTTCATAGCCGCCGTACTCCGACTCGTCACCATCTTTCAAGCAACGCTTGTC
The DNA here is from genome assembly GCA_964392105.1 of uncultured Enterobacteriaceae bacterium. Taxonomy (GTDB): domain Bacteria; phylum Pseudomonadota; class Gammaproteobacteria; order Eutrophobiales; family Eutrophobiaceae; genus UBA7359. The sequence goes on along the minus strand of CAYMPA010000101.1, from coordinate 10,883 downwards.
GGATGGAACTTTAACGTTGGCTTCCTTGATTGCAGCAGCAATTGCCTTGTCAATTTTAGCTTTCGTTTTCTCATCATCTTTGTCAATGAGAAACGTGGCTTCGTATTTTCCCTCTTTGCCTTCAAAGACAGAGCGATGAAAGATAGAAGGGAATGAGAGACGCACGTTTTTGAGGTGGATTTTAGACATTTTATTTCCTTTTACATTTAAGTTTAAATTGCTCAATACGAGCGGGATCTACAATACACAGAATTGTGCGATTGTAAAATAGTTTATAACACAGAATTTCCCCATTCACGGAAAATATCCAACATGTTTATTCCTTTCAGTGTTGTGCTACAGCACTGTTCCTAGGTTATTTTTCTCGATCAGTTTGATTAGGTATTCAGCTTGGAAAATCGCATCATCAAGTGCATTATGATGGGTACCCTTACGATCAAGTTCAAGCGAAGGAAAACTGTTCTGCATTGTGCGGAAGCAACGGTTATTCCAGAACGGCCAAGGTGGTTCAGTGCCGTTATATGTTTTGTATGCATTTTGCAGAATAACGCAATCGAAGTCTGAACCGTTACCCCATACCTGGACATTGTCTTTAGGTAGCCATTCAGCAAAAGCTTTTAACACCTGTCCAAGAACTTCGTTGTCTTTGGTGATAGCTTTCTGTGCAGCCGAAGATTGTTTCAACCACCATTCAATAGTAGAACCGTCAATCTGCAAACCGCGATGGGTACAGCTATCGAGACTTATCGTTCTATAAAATGTGTTTTCTTCAACACCGAATTCATCGAACTCACAAGCACCAATTGAGATGATTGCAGCATTAGAAGCTGTCGACATTGTTTCAAGATCAAGCATGACATTTTTCATAGTTCGCTCCCCTTAATACATGTCTAACGCGCGTTTGTAAAGATCAAGAACTTCTTCTTGCTCCTGGCGATCGCTCATATCTAACTTACGTAACCGATCACCGGCAATTCCACCGACATCTGAGTTGTGGCCTTCGCCTGCTGGTTTCTTACTCATAACTCTTCCTCTAATTCATCGAATTCATCTGACACGTCAAACTTAATTGGCGCACGTTTATCGGTTTCAATTACAAGGGTTGGTTTACCCTCAGGTTTTTCAACATACCTATCAATCTTACCTTTGCCCAAGATCTTTTCAGCAGCGGTAATTCCGATCAAGCTTTTTTTGAAAGCCAGGTTTGCACCAATTTTACGGCTCAACCATTTCTCGGCTTTATCTGTCCATACGCGATTAGATTTGCCGTGGACAATCTTGTAGCCGGCAAACTTGCCGCCATCTGCAATTTCCTGGAAGACTGAACCTTCAACTGCTGATAAGAAAGACTCGATCAATTTCTTATTATCGAGAATAGTTTTCTTGCGAAATTCAGGAATGATGCTTGGATCTAAACTTGCAGTACCATCAAGATCATCAAACTCAGCTGAGATAATTTCTTCACAGAATTTGGCAAGCGCTTCACAGTCACCTTTCGCTGCACACCACATGCATTGCTTATCACCCGGTACGCGTGGCGCTGAGTTGGTCAAGGCAAGTTCGGCACGTTCTGTTGCGTACTTACCAAACTGCTGAAGATCTTCAACACTAATATCCCAAGGTTCAGGTGTGACTTTACGAGGCTGGACAATGTGAATACGAAATGATTTGATCGCATCCAAAAAACCTAGCTCGTTAAGCAAGCCTAATGCATAAAGTTGGGACTGTGTATTTTCAAATGCATAGACCTGCACACCTCGGCCATATTTCAAATCGAAAATATGGCAAACACCTGTGTCGTAATCCAGGACTGCTGCATCCATCGTACCAAATCCTTCTGGTACGACATGTGAGAAGTCTACCCGCTCTTCTGTATAGAGCTGGCTATTTTTAACTTCGTGAGCCCTGACATAATCAAGATACTCCTGAACGTAACGGGCCATTTCAGCTGAAACTTTTTCACCGAGAACTTCCACACCGATATATGCATCAGCATCCTGGTTTTCTTTCAAGCAGATATCCGCAACTTCATGTGCCTGGGTGCCTTCAATCGCATAAATTGAAGACTCGTTTTTATAGCTCTCCTGAGCCTTGATGGATCCGGGACAATTTAACCATTGCCCGGATCCTGAGGCGGAAAGCTTTGCATGAGCTTTCCCCATCTTACAATGCTCCAAGCTGCTTGTGAAGTTTCTTCAAACCTTTAGCGTCAAGATCACCGATTGCATCAGCACCAAGATCGGTGATCAGTTTCTTGACTTCTGCACGCTCGGCGCCAGCTTGGATTTTGGACTTTGCCATTTCACGAACAGATGATGCGGTGATTTCATCGTCATCATCTTCCGCTTCAGGTTCAGACTTTTCAGCAGCTTCTTCCGCTTCAGGTTCAGACTCTTTAGCAGCTTCTTCCGCTTCAGGCTTTTCATCTTCATCAAGCGGGCCGAACGTTTCCATCCGTTGTTCAGCATCAAAGTCAGTTTTCGATGCACGATTTTCTTCGATAACCGCCGTCAAAGCTTCAATGGCACCGGTTAGTTTTTTGATTTCGCTTTCGATAGTCATTTTAATTTTATCCTTTTACGTTGATTAGAGGTTTTATATGATGGATGACCTCGACGAGGTCGGTTTGAAGTTCCATCACTCCATGGATATCTTTATATGCAAGAGGACTTTCGTCCAAGGTATGTTTATCAACCTTGGCCTCAATCCCGTGCATAATTTCGTGAAACTCGTCAAGATCAAGTTCTTTCTTGGCTTGCTTACGACCCATAATCCGGCCAGCTCCATGCGAACTGGACCAGAGGGCTTCTGGATTTCCCTTACCTGCGACGATAAAAGATCCGTCGAGCATATTTCCAGGGATTACGCCCATCATGCCTTCTTCCGCATGAGTGGCACCTTTCCGATGGATCCATAAACCATCATGAAATTCTGCGTGATTGTGATTACGGTTGATGAGCATTTCCCATAACAATCCGCCATCACAAAATTCTGCGATCGCTTCACCAACTTGGTGAACAATGCGACGCCGGTTATCGAGAGCGAAGTCAAGGCAGAAATTTAAATCAGTTAAATAATTCCCACCCTCTTCACTATCAACATCAAAACCATAATGACCTTCCTTCGCTTTAGGAATACCTGTATGCAGCATCGATGCTGCTTTCATATAATGGGTTGCTGTTTTATGACCGATACCTCGCGATCCACAGTGAACAATGATAAAAGTTATTCCATCATCTGATACGCCGATTTCGATAAAGTGATTTCCACCGCCGAGTGTGCCTAATTGACGAGGACACCCTTGTGCATAGATTTCTAACATCTCTTCTGTGCAGTCGTTGACCATCGACCATTCTTGATCTTCGGGATGATGTTTAAAGCCGACTGGCACAAGATCATAAATCCTGTCAAAGATTTCCTTGGAATGTTTCTCAATATCTTTAGCTGGGAACGTAGTTGGAATTGCACACATGCCGCAGCCGATATCATATCCGACCCATGCAGGAACAACTACATTTTCTGTAGCTACAACTGCACCGATTGGAAGTGAGTAACCCAAATGAGCATCCGGCATTAAAGCACCTTGAACTGCAAAATCACATTCCATTGCAGAATTGAACTGGTCCATAACACCTTCTTCAAGATGCTCTGCATATATTTTTGTTGGTTTCATTACCATCCATCCTCTAAAAATTCAAAATCAGATTTTTCGAATTCATGCCAACCATGCGAGTAAGGGCTATGGAAATCATCAAACTGAACTAAAACACAGTCCTCTTTCACCTGGTTTCCTTTTTCACCTTTACGTGAAACACTCACACCTTTGAACTTAACTAAGGCGGTTTGATCTTTCATGCAATCAACAGGTCCAATGTATTTAGCTCTGATCATTGTTTTCCCTCCGAGCAATCTCAGCACGGATTGCTGCTTCACGTTTTCTATCTACATATTGGATTGAGGACTCGAGTGCAATTTCAAGATCGGCATCTGAATATCTTTCGATATTGTGTTTCATGCCTGAGTGCTTAACCCTGGTGTGAAAACTCATGACGTTTTGAATTGCTTTGTTCATGCCGGCACCATGCTGTTGAACAAAACCGGGATAGGATTTTCACGATCATTGGGAACAATCAAAGCAACCTTAATCTTAGGACCTTGTTGATAGAACACAGGAACTTGGTCCCAGTCCCAATCAACCGTTCCATTCTTATAATATCGGTATCCGATATAAATGCCGGTGATAGGTTTCTTCGAAACGCTAAGCCATTTGCGAGCATCTCCTGTACGCAAACGAATGAGCCTTGGACCTGCTGTGACATGTTGGCCGGATTTAATTGTCATCATTCTATCCTTTTATCTTTCTACTTTTTAAATGGTCGGGAAGGCAGGATTTGAACCTACGACTTCTCGGTTCCAAACCGAGAGCTCTAACCAGGCTGAGCTACTTCCCGACATATTTAAATTGTGAGAGGGTCTATCTTAATTAAGATGCTGCGCAAACTAGTTGCAATCGCTCTTTAAAAGACTAACCCTCTCAGCCACAAACCCCGGCCACCTCGTTAGAGGCTCCGGGGAATGGGCGATAAATCGCTTAGTTTATAAACGGAAAATACCATTACCATGCTTGCCATCAGCTTCAAACCAGCCTTTGTTAAATGTATGCCAGCGAACTATACGAACAACATTAAGCTGGCGGATAACTAATTCCATAACTGGAAATTCAGAACAGTCACCATGATGGGCCATTTTTTCTTGGATGATTTCCCAGCCATGTAGCTCAAGTTCTAATTTGGCGTCTGTCGCTAAAGCTTTATGTTTTGCTTCAGAAGATGCAGGACCCCCGCTCATTAACCAGATTTCAGATTTCATATTTTACATCTTCAATTTCCTGTTGTGTATATTTGCTCATTGTCTTTATTCCTTTTTATCATTTTATGGCCTCAACATATGTGGCCGATAAGGCATCCTACAAAATTAAAATTAATTTGTAAACATCTTTTTAAAATTGTTTACAATTCCATTTTCCCATGACCTTATACACTCTCCACCTTTAACTCTTAACTAAGGAAATGAATATGGTCGATACAACTGCCCCCATGTCGCTGGATGAAATCCAGTACGGTTTACAGGGCGAACGTCTACTGCTCGTTGCCGATGCAACAGGCCTTTCGTACCCGACAATAAATAAGCTAGCAACAGGAGAGGTTACGAATTACAGCCTTGACACGATCATCCGTGTCAGTCAATACCTATATGACAAGGAGGACTGATATGGCCTGTTCAAAAGAAACAATAAAAGAATATCTCGCAGCGGGGAAAGTGCTCACGCCTTTAAATGACAGGGTACCTATTACCAAGGACTGGGTGAATGTAAGATTTCAAGATCAAGCTTTGTTCGATCACAAGGGAAATCTTGGGATGGTCATTCAGCCAGGTTTCCTGGTTATGGACGTTGACCCACGAAACGGCGGTACCACCAGCTTCGAAAAGCTGGTGGCTGATTTAAATCTACAAGGGGGAGGAGCTTCTTTAAATCCTACCGTGAGAACCGCTCGCGACGGCACTCATTTCTACATGAGCATGCCTGATGAGTATGCCACGCATTCATTTAAAAAGACACTAAAAAAGAAATACCCAGGAATTGATTTCCTGACGGCCGGTTCCTTCTGTGTAATTGAGAGCAGCTCAAATAAATATGGCAACTACCGCTGGGCCGATGAAGACTTCGGTTGTTTTGAAGAGCACGTCGCACCGACTGAGTTGCTTGATCTCATTTCTAAGGGTGAGCGTAAGAACGGTGAAAGCTCAGACTTGGGTGATTTCGAAGGTTTGATTGGTGGAAGTGACAACGGCTGGCCACATGAGAAGGTGGTCGGCATGCTTAACAAGCTCGACCCTTCAATGCCTAACGACGAATGGGTCAAGGTTGGAATGGCTCTTAATGAGTGGGACCCGCTTGAAGGTTATGATCTTTGGGAAGCCTGGTCGAAGGATGGGGATAATTATGTTGAAGGAGAGACCGAGAAGCGCTGGCGTTCATTTGATTTTGGTGGAGGTGTCACACTTGGAACAATCTCCTACATGGTTAAAGAGGTTGATTATGACGAGACCGAGGACATCGTACAGAATTATCTTGACCGGATTTCCAAGGCAGATAAAAAGACCCTTGAATTAGACATCGCTCCGCAGATCAGGAAATCTGGTTTGATGGCTTCGGCTATTGAACGGTTGGCGCATGCTTTTCAAGGCCGGCTGAAGTCAATCATCGATATCCGTATGCCGATCAGCCAGTGTCGTAACATGGTTGCACCGACTGAAGTGGTGTCAGGCGAATTCATTGAAGAAACTGAAACGCCTAAATGGTGCAAGCCTTGGGTGTATGTGAACAGTCACACAGGTTACGTGGATATGAATAACCTGGTCCTTCGTAAGGCTGAGGGTTTTAATAACCTCAATGGCTGGCGAGTTCCTCGCATGGATACCGGTTCAAAAATCTCAGCCACCAAATACGTCGCAGATAACGGCTTCATCACGAACGTAGATAAAATGGCTTATCTGCCGATGTTCGAAGATAAGATCTGCACGATCGATGGTTCCACTGTTCTCAACTCTTTTAATCCTAGCTCACTGCCTGAAGAGGCTGAGGAATTTACAGAAGCCGGGTTAGAAGCGATCGAGATGGTTAAGAAACATATCAAATTCATATGCACGACCGATGAAAACTCACGCATCCTGACTGAGTGGCTTTGTCACCAGGTTCAGTTCCCAGGTCGACAGTGTCTCTGGGCACCTGTTATCCAGTCGATCCCCGGCACGGGCAAATCCTTTTTTGCTGAGTTATTACGTGCTGCACTCGGTGATATAAATGTGGGTACAGTCTCACCGACCCAGGTGACATCTGATTTTAATGGATGGGCGACAAACGTGGTAGTCAATATCCTCGAAGAGTTGCGTGTGGTAGGTCATAATCGCTACGATGCGATCAATGCTTTGAAGCCGTTGATTACAGACAGGGTTGTCCAGATCAATGATAAACAGGTCAAGGCCCATCGGATCATCAACACATCAAATTATATGTGTTTCACGAATTATAAAGATGCAATCCCGGTCGACAAGACAGATCGTCGCTGGTGGGTGTTGTTTGTGCCTATTCAGAACCTCGATGATTTGCCTGATTATGTCGGTTCAGATGCGGTCACATATTTCCCGAAGTTATTCGACACGATCCGGGATCACTCCAATGAGATTAGAAAGTGGATGCTTGAATTTGAAATCAGCAAAAAATTTATGACAACAAAACAGGCTCCGATGACCGATGAAAAACTGATGATGGTAGCAGCTGAGGCGATCGGTTTTAAAGGGATGCAAGAAGTCTCAGATTTGATCGAGAAAGGCGGAGATTATTATAAGCGGGGGTGTGTATCGTCGGTTGATATCTTCGACGATTTGATCTTTGAATATCCCGAACTTGATCTTTCTAACAACGATAAAAATTTGGTTTTAAAACGGTTGGGATATTTACCGGTACCAAACCGTATAAAAATCGACGGAAAATCTCGACGTATTTGGGTATTGAAAAATATGACGAACGAAGAAATACGTAAAAAATTTACGTAAAAGTTTTTATGTAAATTTTTTACGTAGATTTTTTACGCAAATTTACAAAAGGTTCCTACTTTAGGTAAAAGGTTCCAACGTTGGAACCTTGGTTGGAACCTCCCTAGTGCCTTGATTTATTTACTATATTTACTATTAAGGTTCCTAGTTCCTAGTAAAAGTAAGAAGATGGTTTGTATATAAAAAGAAATAAAAAGGATATAGATATAAAACATTCTCTAATATGAATAGAGCCAGTATGCGAAAAAGTAGGAACCTTAGGAACCTGAGGGCATATTGGTGATTAGTTTCATAGGTTTAAGGAGGTTCCTAGGGTAGGAACCTGGTAGGAACCTTTTAAAGGAGGAAAAAGATGACAAATTTACTAAAATTGACAGAGTGAGTTGAGGGCGAAAACAGCGAAAGCGGATTAAGATTTACTTTTATGAAGAAAAAGATTATGATGATTATCCTCCCTGTGGAAACTCGGTCGGTGCTTCGGCGCCGGCCACTTTTTTGGTGTTAGGTGATGGCTAATCGCAAGTTAGATAAAAAATACCATAAAGAATTTTATGCAATAAATTATATTAACATGGTTGAAAATTTAAAGCAAAAAACGTTAGATTTTAAATCTAAAAAATTCAACGAGGTATGTTATGGCTAAAAAAGGTGGAGCAAGGCCAGGTGCAGGTCGTCCTAAGGGCTCTTTAAACAAACTTAACGCTACTATCAAGGAAATGTTATTGGAAGCATTTGATGATATTGGTGGTAAAAAGTTTTTGATTAAAGTTGCGCATGAAGATCCGAAAACTTTTTGTAATTTGATCGGGAAACTAATACCAAATGAAATTGCAGGATCAGTTGATCTTAAACACACCATGTCAGAAATGACGGACGATGATCTTGAATTTCGTTTGGCAGAATTGAAACGCAAACCAAAATGAATGAGATGTCAGCCCGTGATAAAATAATCGAGGAAATTCAAATCCGCGAGGAATTAGATCGACGTAAGAAAACTAATGCGCTTTCACGTTTCACCCCATACGATTGGCAAAGTCAATTTTACGAAGCCGGCTTGACGAACAAGCAACGTATGTTGATGGCGGCAAACCGAGTTGGGAAAACATATTCAGAAGCTGCAGAATTCGCATTCCATGCAACTGGTCGGTATCCAGATGATTGGTCTGGAATTAAATTTGCACACGCTCCCCGCATGTGGGCGTTGGGTGTAACAGGTGAACAAATCCGAGACGTTATCCAAAAAGAATTGTGTGGCGAATTTGAGAACGGTGAGTTGTCTGGTACAGGTGCTATTCCAAAGCAATACATTATCCAAGACTCGATCATCAGAGCACCTCAAACCAAAGGGATGGTGAAGGATTTAAAGGTTCTACATATCTCGGGCAACGACAGTTCAATTAGTTTCAAATCATATTCACAGGGTCAGCACGTTTTGATGGGTGCTGCGATCGATTATATTTGGATTGATGAAGAGCCGGAAGACGGTGAGATTTATCCGCAGTGTGTTATCCGTACCGCGACAGGCGATCAAGGTAAAGGTGGTCACGTCGTGTTGACGTTCACACCTGAAAACGGAATGACACCGTTGGCATGCCAATTCCTTGAAGATATCCAACCGGGTCAATATCTTCAAAACGTAACATGGGATGATGCTCCTCACTTGACCGATGAGGTTAAGGAACAACTATGGTCTGCTATCCCTGAATATCAAAGGGAAATGCGATCAAAAGGTATTCCGATGTTGGGATCTGGTGTGATCTTCCCAATCTCAGATGAGGATATCACGTGTGAACCGTTTGAATGTCCAGATCATTGGCACGTTATCAATGGTTCTGATTTCGGCTGGGATCACCCACAAGCTCACATTCAAATGTGGATCGATCGTGATTTAGATATGATCTACATCGCGAGAGCCTGGCGTAAATCAGAACGTGATGCAGTTCAGGCTTGGACGGCAGTGAAACAATGGTCTAAAGGTGTACCGGTTGCATGGCCACATGATGGACACCAACATGAAAAAGGCGGTGGACTACAACTTCAACAACAATATCGTGAAGCAGGTTTCCAGATGATTGGTCAACACGCAACTTGGATTGAAGGCGGTTTATCAGTCGAGTCCGGTTTATGGCAGATCCTTCAGGATATGCGCGACGGTAAGTTTAAGGTCTTCTCAAACCTGGTTGAGGTGTTTGAAGAAAAACGCTTGTATCACCGTGATGACAAAGGTCGGATCGTGAAAGAGCGTGACGATTTGTTATCAGCCATTCGTTATGCGTACATGATGCAGCGCTTTGCAAATCCAATGAGCGAGATCAAAGCACTCAACGAAAGTATTGAGCACGGGAATGCACCTAAGCATGACTTTGACCCGTATGAATAATGTAAACTTGTTTTAATTTTATTCTGTAATCATTCATGTTATGATCCCTCAATTCATGTGAACTAGGGATTTGTACATTGAAAGCCTTAATAGTTTTTACGCACATAGCTGACGGGTTCAGATCAAAGATCTTGAAGACCGGTTTCAGCCATGTATTCTGTATCCTGCAAGGTCCTAACTCATGGATGATTGTCGATGGTGCCAAAGGCATTCCGGTCGTTCAGTCGTATGCCCCGTTAGATTTTGATATCGTGAACCACTTCAAAAACAATGGGATGAAAGTTGTAGAAATCGAAGTCGGTACTTCCCCTAGTCCTTCTCCGTTTATCCTCAGAAATTGTGTTGGTATGGTAAAGGCGATGTGCTGCATTCGTTCGTTTGCAGTTACGCCATACCAACTTTATAAGCATTTGGAGCAAAGATCCATTCGTTTCACATTGACAAATCTTTTTAATATCGCACGGTTACCTGGTGGTGGTATTTTTTCAACACCCACACCGCCGCCACTTCCTGATCCTCCTCCACCGCCGCCTGAGCCTGCTAAGAAATCAGCACCAGAAGTCACACGTGCTCGTGATGAAGAGCGGAAACGTGTCACATCTTTGGCCGGTGATAAATCGACAGTGTTGACCAGTCCACGTGGATTGCTTGCAACTGATCAGGCGAATACCGGCAAAACTTTGTTAGGCGGATAATGGTCGACACAATTAAAATGCCAGCACCGACGCGTAAACTTGTTTCAGATGGTGTCGAGGTAAACAAGGCAAATCCCTTACCGATTGGTGGCGAGGTTTCAAATTATGATGTTTCTAGAACGAATAGCCTTTTGGCTGAATTACTTAAGAAGCAGGATTTAACCAACAGGTACTTGTCATTACTGACCAGT
>CAYMPA010000100.1:4789-11343 GCA_964392105.1 uncultured Enterobacteriaceae bacterium | reverse complement strand
ATTTCGTCGATAAAGATAATACAAGGCGCATGTTTCTTGGCTTGTTCAAACATATCGCGAACACGGGATGCGCCGACACCAACAAACATTTCAACAAAATCAGAACCGGATATAGTAAAAAAAGGCACCTTGGCTTCACCGGCTATGGCTTTTGCCAGTAAGGTTTTACCGGTACCTGGAGAACCCACCATTAATACACCAGAAGGTATCTTGCCACCCAGTTTCTGAAATTTACCCGGGTCGCGTAAAAATTCGACTAATTCTGCAACTTCTTCTTTTGCCTCTTCTACACCGGCTACATCACTGAATGTGACCTTGACCTGGTCTTCGCCTAATAATCGTGCACGACTCTTGCCAAATGACAATGCACCACGACCGCCACCACCACCTTGCATCTGGCGCATGAAATAAATCCAGATTCCAAGTAACAACAGGATCGGAAACCATGAAATAAGTGCATGAGCCCAGAATGAGTTTCGATTTGGCTCCATGCCTTTAATTTCAACATTGTTTTCCAATAATGTGCCGATTAAGGCATCGTTACTGGTTTCAGGGCTAAATGTGGTGAATCGGCTACCATCGGACAGACGGCCTGTTATTGAATTGCCTTCAATACTTACTGAGACAATTCGCCCGGTTTTCACGTCAGAGATAAATTGGGAATAGTTAATTTCCCCTGACATTGCCGGGTTACCAAAATTTTTGAATACCATCATCAGGACCAGGGCGATAATGACCCAGAGGACCAGATTTTTTGCCATATCGTTCAATTCATTAAACCTCTTTTTTACAAAATTCCTTAACTTTCCGTACTTCTACTATAACCTATAAGAACGTGCTAAAACATAAAATTCCCTGGAATGATCGCGTGACGCACCAGGTTTTCTAGTCATTACTTTAGCAAAATGTTCTTTCAGTAATTGCCGATATTCGTTCGTTCCGGCACCTTCAAAAAGTTTGATGAGTAAATCACCACCAGGCTTAAGGGCCTGGTGGCAAAAATCATACACAAGCTCTGCCAGAGCCATACTACGAGCCTGATCGGTTGTCCTTATACCTGTTAAATTGGGGGCCATATCTGAAATTACAAGATTAGCACCCTGTTCACCGATATGTCCCATACACTCTTTACATATATCTTCCTCTGTAAAATCGCCCGAGATGTATAAAACACGATCTATTGGTTCCATGGGTAATATATCGACCGCTATGACACGACCATTAGGGCCAATTCGCTCACTGGCATACTGCGACCAACTACCTGGGGCTGACCCCAGATCGATGACACAATAATTTGGTTTTATTAACCTGTCTTTTTGATCAATTTCCTGAAGTTTATACACCGCACGAGAACGATAGTGGGATTGACGAGCTTGTCTGACGTATTGATCTTTATTTTGTGAATGTAACCATTGTTTGTTGGGCCTTTTTTTTACCATTTCAAATGTGAAGAATTAGAAGTGAAGATTAACGCTTCAAGAAATATTTTTACCAGACTTCAATCTGTATTTCACTGATACAGTTTCACATCATACGTAGCGAACTTCCAGGATTTCGTACTTAATAATACCGCTCGGTGCATTAACATCGACAGCATCACCTTCCTGTTTACCTATAAGTGCCCGTGCAATGGGTGATGTAACCGAGATCAATCCTTCATTTATATCAGCTTCTTCTTCACCCACTATCTGATACGTAACCTCTGCATCTGTTTCAAGATTTAATAAATCAACAGTTGAACCAAAAACAACGCACCCTTCTGCATCAATCTTTGTAACATCAATAATTTGTGCCTCGGCAAGTGCTGATTCAATTGTATTAATACGTCCTTCGGTAAAACTTTGTTGCTCACGAGCAGCATGGTATTCAGCGTTTTCACTTAGATCACCATGTGCCCTGGCTTCAGCAATCGCCTTGGTTATGCGGGGGCGCTCAACAGTCTTTAATTCGTGTAGTTGTTCTCTTAACTTTACCGCACCTTTTACAGTCATCGGTGTTTTGCTCATGCGATAACTCCTGAATGTAAATCCTGTAAACTATTCACACCAATACGGTCTCTTTGTTTTAGTGCCTCTACCGTTGCCAATGCACCTGCCATCGTTGTTGTATAAAACACTTTATGCTGAAGTGCTGTTCTTCTAATTGAATAAGAATCAGCAATTGCTTTCTTACCCTCTGTTGTATTCACAATTAAATCAATGTCGTCATTTTTCAACATATCAACTATATGGGGCTGTCCTTCTCTTACTTTATTTACCCTTTTACATATTACCCCTGCCTCGATTAATGCCTTGCAGGTACCATGTGTCGCAAAGATTTCATAGCCTAATGCAGTCAGTTCTTTTGCTACAATCACAGCCTCTTCTTTGTCTATTTCCTTAACACTGATAAAGGCATGACCTGAACGAGGAAATATTTCGCCTGCTGCTAATTGACCTTTGGCAAAAGCTTCTCCAAATGTTTTACCAACCCCCATTACTTCCCCGGTTGATTTCATTTCTGGCCCCAACAGGGGGTCAACACCTGGAAATTTAATAAATGGAAAAACGGATTCCTTGACACAATAATAATTCGGGACAGGTACATGCGTTAAGCCCTGTGATGCCAAACTGTTACCAACCATACAGTTTACCGCTATCTTGGCTATGGGTTGCCCGGTCGCTTTTGAGACAAATGGCACCGTTCGTGAAGCTCTTGGATTGACTTCCAGAACATAGATCTCATTATCCTGAATAGCAAACTGCGTATTCATTAAACCAACGACTTTTAATGCTCGTGCCATTTCACCAACTTGATCCGCAAGTTGATCCTGGATTGAATCATTTAAACTATGTGGTGGTAATGAACATGCCGAATCTCCCGAATGTACGCCCGCCTGTTCAATATGTTCCATGATTCCGGCGATACAGACATCTTTACCGTCCGATACTGCATCAACATCAACTTCAATTGCATCATTTAAAAATCGATCAAGCAACACTGGGGATGAATTAGATACCGCAACTGCCTTGTTCATATAGTTTCTGAGATCATCTTTGTTATATACAATTTCCATTGCCCGGCCACCCAAAACATATGATGGTCTTACGACCAGGGGATAACCTATTTCATCAGCACATTTAACAGCTTGTTCAACATCCCTGGCGGTTCGGTTTGGTGGTTGTTTCAAACCGATATTTTTCAATAATTTTTGGAAACGTTCTCTGTCTTCTGCAAGGTCGATTGATTCAGGGCTGGTACCAATAATAGGCACACCTGCACTTTCAAGATCACGTGCAAGTTTTAACGGTGTTTGACCACCATACTGCACGATAACGCCATAAGGCTTTTCTATATGAATGATATCTAATACATTTTCCAGGGTTAATGGTTCGAAATAAAGACGATCAGATGTATCGTAATCAGTAGAAACCGTTTCAGGGTTACAATTAACCATGATCGTTTCATATCCAGCCTCACGCATGGCAAAGGCAGCTTGCACACAACAATAATCAAACTCAATACCCTGGCCAATCCTGTTAGGGCCACCACCTAGTACCATAATCTTTTGTTTGTTACTTGGTGCCGCTTCACATTCAGCATCATAGCTTGAATACATATAAGCCGTAGTTGACTCAAATTCAGCGGCACAGGAATCAACACGTTTAAAAACCGGACGAATGTTTTTATCTATTCGTGACTGCCGTACTTCGGATTCAGATAGATCAATTAATTCAGCTAATCTCGAGTCTGAAAAGCCTTTACGTTTTAATTGTCTCAAACGTTCTTCAGTTAATGATGAAGCTCCCTCTTTCTTAAGTTTGTTCTCGTCTTCAATAAGATCATTTATCTGTGCCAAAAACCATGGATCGATACGGCTTATATCAAAAACATCATCAGTACTTAATCCATGACGAAAGGCATCGGCGACATACCAAAGCCGTTCGGCACGTGGCACGCGTAATTCTCTTTCAATTTGTTCCAGAACATTTTCTGATGATTCTTCTACAACTTCGTTAAAACCTGTAACACCGGTTTCCATTCCACGTATTGCTTTTTGCAGTGATTCCTGAAATGTACGCCCCATGGCCATTGTTTCACCTACTGATTTCATTTGTGTAGTCAAGCGATCATCAGCCTGCGTAAATTTTTCAAATGTGAAACGTGGAATCTTGGTAACGATATAGTCGATACTCGGTTCGAATGATGCTGGCGTGACGCCACCGGTAATTTCATTCTCAAGTTCATCTAATGTATAGCCAACCGCCAGTTTTGCAGCAACCTTGGCAATGGGGAAACCGGTTGCCTTTGAAGCCAAAGCCGATGATCGAGAGACACGCGGATTCATTTCAATGATTATCAACTCTCCATTTTCCGTGTTAACTGCAAACTGAACATTAGACCCGCCAGTATCGACACCAATCTCACGTAATACATTTATAGATGCATTACGCATGATTTGATATTCCTTATCTGTCAGAGTTTGTGCCGGGGCAATTGTGATTGAATCACCGGTATGTACACCCATGGGATCCAGATTTTCAATTGAACAAATGATGATGCAGTTATCCTTGTTATCACGGACGACTTCCATTTCATATTCTTTCCAACCAAGCACTGATTGTTCAATCAAGACTTCAGAGGTTGGTGATGCTTTAAGACCTCGTTCACAGATATCGATATACTCATCCCTGTTATACGCAATACCACCACCCGTACCACCCAGAGTAAATGAAGGGCGAATGATCGCAGGAAACCCGATCACATCCATTGCTGCCTTGGCCTGTTCGAGGTCATGCACCATTTCTGATTCAGGCATGCTTAATCCGATCTTTTTCATGGCTTCACGAAATTGTTCTCGATCTTCAGCCTTATCGATCGCTTCTTTCGATGCACCGATCATCTCCACACCAAACTTTTCAAGCACGCCTTGTTTGTCAAGATCCAGGGCACAGTTCAGTGCTGTCTGCCCACCCATGGTTGGCAATAATGCATCTGGACGTTCCTTTTCGATGATTCTCGCAACCGTCTGCCAATACACAGGTTCAATATAGGTTGCATCCGCCATCTCGGGATCGGTCATAATCGTTGCCGGATTAGAGTTAACCAGAATTATCCGATAACCTTCTTCTCGAAGTGCTTTACAGGCCTGCGCTCCGGAATAATCGAATTCACATGCCTGGCCGATAATAATCGGGCCTGCACCAATGATGAGAATACTGTTTATGTCTGTCCGTTTTGGCATGAGTAGTTTATGGTTTGTTTTCTTGCATTAATTCAATGAAATGGTTGAAGAGAGGACGTAGGTCATGCGGGCCTGGACTTGCTTCCGGATGTCCCTGAAAACCAAATACAGGACGTTCATTATGATGTACACCTTGCAGTGAACCGTCAAACAAGGAACGATGCGTTGCAGTTAAGCAATCGGGTAAACTGTCCTCATCAACTGCGAAGCCATGATTTTGGCTGGTGATTAAAACTTGCCCGTCATCAAGGGATTGTACTGGGTGATTTGCACCATGATGACCAAATTTCATTTTGGTTGTTTTTGCACCAAGTGCTAACGACAAAAGTTGATGTCCTAAACATATACCAAACACTGGCAATCCCGTTTCGATAATCTCCTTGATCGCATTAATGGCATAGTCACAAGCGTCAGGATCACCCGGTCCATTAGATAAAAAGACACCATCCGGTTTTTCGGCAATAACATCCTTTGCTGAAGTTTGAGCAGAAACAACAGTGACATTACAACCCAGATCGGCAAGGAGTCGAAGAATATTTCGTTTTACACCAAAATCGTATGCGATGACTAGCCATTCTTTTTTACTTGTTGAATGCTCAATCCCGTTTATTAAGTTCCATGTTCCATCTTTCCAGATATAGGGACTTGTTGTGCTTACTTCTCTGGCTAAATCAATACCGACTAATCCTGCAAATGATTTTGCTGTCTCAATCGCATTGTCAGCATCAATCCTGGAACCCGCAACAACACAGGCTTTCATCGCGCCATTCTTGCGTAAATGTCGTGTCAATTGGCGAGTATCGATCCCAGCTATTGCAACAATTTTATGTCTGTTCAGATAATCACCCAGGTTTTCACCAGCGCGCCAGTTACTCATGACAATTGGCAAATCCCGAATAATCAAACCACTGACAAAAACATTGTTTGATTCCTCATCCTCAGTATTTGTACCAACATTTCCAATATGAGGATGTGTCAGGGTTACAATTTGTTTGCAGTAGGAAGGGTCGGTAAGGATTTCCTGATAACCGGTGATCGCGGTATTGAAAACAACTTCTCCAATGGCCTCACCATCGATACCGATTGAAGTACCGTAAAACAATGAACCATCTTCAAGTGCTAACAGGGCATTATCCGTCAAAAAGCGTTACCTCTCATACGCATCGCCGCTCCTGCACATCCCTGCGCCCGCGACATGTTGAACATATATACATCGCCGCCTCGGACTCCCTGTCCTCTCGCGGCATACGACCGCCATGAATGGCCATCGCCGCTTCGGACTCCCTGTCCTCTCGCGGCATACGACCGCCATGAATGGCCATCGCCGCTT
>CAYMPA010000100.1:0-4689 GCA_964392105.1 uncultured Enterobacteriaceae bacterium | reverse complement strand
CGGACTCCCTGTCCTCTCGCGGCATACAGTACATCCTGTACATAAAAAAGGGAGTAACCGTGTGGCTACTCCCGCAGAATTGGTTGGGGATTATACTTTAATGCTGTATGAGGTGTCTATTCAGTTGACTCATTAGATATGCATTCTAAAAAGAAAAAATACCTGGCCTGTAAGTTCGATGATTTAAAAAGATTGGGTTGTTATGGATGGGATTGTGTTTTTAGTGAATCTCCAATTCAATGTTTCCTGATGCACCATCAAAATAAAGTCTATAGTTACCTTAATCTTTGTCCCCATACAGGCGTCAATCTTGACTGGATGCCACACTGATTTCTTGACAGCACTAATAAGTTCATTCAATGCGTATCCCATGGTGCCTTGTTCAGTATTGAAATATGGTCAATGTTTGAAAGGGCCAAGTATAGGTGAGCAGTTAAAAAGTTATCGAAAATGAAATTATCTAAGATAAAATTTACCTGATTTTATAAGGATTAAATAAGCTAACATAGTATTTTTAATGTAATTTATTATATTGTGGTGCTAACCTTGCATAATTCAGAGAGACAATATATTGATAAAAATGCCAGATGAGGGAATCAATTCCTTAAACCATGAGTAATAAAAAACGTCATCTCAATGCGCTCAAGAGCGGTCAAAAACTTCACTGGTACGAGATCCGAGACATACTAGGCCAGGGCGGATTTGGTATAACATATCTCGCTCAAGATCTTAATCTTGGCCATGAGGTTGCGATTAAGGAATACTTACCCATTGACCTTGCTATACGAACTAAAAGTGGCACTGTCTCCCCCGTATCTGATGAACATCATGAAAGATACTATTGGGGACTTGAACGGTTTCTGGATGAAGCGCGCACGCTTGGGCAATTTAAACACCCCAATATTGTTCAGGTTCGTAATGTATTCGAGGCCAACAACACCGTCTACATGGTCATGGAGTATGAACTCGGCGAAACATTTCAGGATATCTTGAACCGGCGTAAGACTATCAATGAAAAAGATCTTAAAACAATTATCTTTCCAATCGTCGATGGCATGAAAGTGGTTCATGCCGCAGCCTTTATTCATCGCGATATTAAACCCGCAAATATTTTTCTGCGTGTCGACGGCGATCCGGTGTTACTTGATTTCGGTTCGGCCAGAACATCTCTGGAACAGGGCGACCAATCCTTAACCAGTATTTTTTCACGTGGTTATGCACCTATTGAACAATACCACTCCAGCGAAGAAACACAGGGAGCCTGGACAGATATCTATGCCCTTGGTGCAACAATGTATCGTGCAATCAGTGGTATCCCACCAACAGATGCCGTTGATCGTAGTGCAGCCATTGCACAAATAGAAAATGATACTTATGTTTCAATTACTGAAATAGCTGGCGATGGTTACTCTGAAGATTTCTTGAAGGCGATTGACTATGCCTTGCAGTTCCGTCAACAAGACAGACCGCAATCAATGTCAGAATGGATTGCGACCTTTGATCGACGAAATATTAGTAATAGAAATCAATTCAATGCAGATACTTCATTAATTGAAGAACAAATCAGTGCAGCAGAAACAGGTGATGTTAGTGCACAATCGAAGCTCGCGTTTATGTACGCAAAGGGGATTAATGCCGAAAAAGATGAGGCAACTGCCATTAGGTGGTTTCGAGAAGCCGCTGAAAATAACCACATGAATTCACAATATAATCTTGCACTAATGTATGCCAAGGGCAGAGGTGTTGAGCAAGACTATAATGAAGCACTGAAATGGTATGAACTTGCCGCTAAACAGGGTGATGTAATCTCACAATACACACTAGGGATGATGTACAGCAAGGGTGTAGGAACAGAAAAAGATAATGAACTTGCATTTAAATGGTTTATGAAAGCAGCTGAACAGGAAAATACAAATGCAGAGTTCAAAGTCGCTGAAATGTTAAGCAAAGCTATTGGTGTTGATGAAGATCTGACAGCTGCACATGAATGGTATGAAAAAGCATCCGCGAAAGGTCATACACTGGCACAAATGAAACTGGCATATATGTATGGTAAAGGACAAGGAGTTGAACGTAATGATACTGAAGCCTTTCATTGGTTCAGAAAAGCAGCTGAACAAGGACATCCCAAAGCCCAATATAACCTGGGCGTAATTTACGCCAAAGGACGAGGCATAACAAAGAATCTTGATGAAGCGAAAAAATGGTATGAACGCGCCGCTGCCCAAGGCGATGAACATGCCGAAAAAGTACTATCAAAAATCACTAGTTAATTATCAGGTTCTTTCTGATAACCATTTGGCAACTGATGGTGGAATCATTTTTTGCGCTTTGCCACTGACATAAATACCAATATGGCCACCAGGGAATTCAAGTGATTGATAATCTTTTGACCCGACACAACCTTCCAATGCCCTGGAAGAATCCGGTGGCACCAGATGATCGTCTCTGGCGTAGATATTTAATACCGGCACGGTGATGTTTTCCAAGTCGACCAAATTATTACCAATCTTCACATTACCTTTGACCAGGTCATTACCCTGGTAGAAATATTTTAAAAATTGACGATAGGCTTCACCGACCTGATCCGGGCTATCAAAAATCCACTTTTCCATGCGCATGAAGTCCTTGGCCTTTTTGGTATCATCCAGCAGATTCACCAGATCCATGTATTTTTGTCCCATTAACCTGAACGGTTTCAACGACAAAAAGGTCCAGTTCAATACCTCGCCGGGGATGTTACCAACAGTATCAACCAGTAAATCAATATCGACATTTCTTACCATGTGACTCAATAAATCATCTTTGGTATGAAAATCAATTGGCGTAACCGTCGTAATCAGGTTTTTTATCTTGTCGGGATGTAATGCAGTGTAACAACAACTGAATGTCCCCCCCTGGCAAATACCTAATAGATTAATCTTGTCCTGACCATGTCTTTCACATACCTCGTCAACACAGCGATCAATGTAGCCATTGATATAGTCATCAAGCGTAAGAAAACGATCTCCGCTATCCGGATAACCCCAATCGATTAAATAAACATCCAGACCGGCATCCAGCAGTCCTTGGATCATCGAACGCCCATCCTGCAAATCAGCCATATAAGGACGGTTTACAAGCGCATATACAATCAACACGGGAACGGGATTGGGCTTATCAGTGTGAGGAATAAAATGATACAGCGTTAACTTATCTTCTTCATAGATTGCTTCTTTTTCTGAAACCCCGACTTCAATATCACCAATCTCGCTCAGAGTATTGAGACCCTGTGCCAACTTGCTGTTAAATTCGTGGATTTCGTTAGCAATCTGATCTGGACGCATTTGAAATGGAAACACGATTTACTCCTCAGTTTAGAATTTTATAACCATCATGCCTGAATCAGCTGATACTTTTCTGCTTGCTGATCGTGCCCTGGGGGCTTTTGATTTTGCAGTAGTTGTTCTTTTTACCGCCGCTTTTTTTTTGGTTGCTTTTTTCTTGACCGAATTTTTCTTGATCGCTTTTATTACCGTTTTATCTTTTGATTTAACAACATCACTTTTATTAGCGACATCTTTTTTCTTTTCAGTCTTTTTTACACTAGTCTTGGTGCTTTTCTTTTCCTGGATTTTGAACTTTGCGCCACCTTTTAATTTTTTTACTTCTTCCTTTAATACACTAATTTCCTTGTTTAATTGTGCAATTTGTTCATGATCATTTTTCAGTTTAATTCTCGTAACAAACAGTTCCCTGCGTAATTCCTGTTGACGTTGCTTGACAGTATCTACACCTTTTTGTGTTGGAATATTCAACGCCGATAGCGATTCATCCACAGTTTTCTGATTGTGCTGTTTGAATTTCATCAAACTGTTTACCATAGCACCATACAAATGCGTGTATTCATCACTATTGACAAACTCCGCATAGGCATCTTCATTTGCATCTACCCAGAGATCATAAATTTCCCGAAGACTGGAAATATTATTGTTCTCTTCTGCAAGCTTGAAGATTTTTATCTTTAATTGCTCAAGTGCCTTTACACCAACACGGGAGTTCGCAGTATTAAATTCATTTGATGCTTTTTGATATTCACTCCAAAGCCTAATCCCATTTAAGTGTTGCTCCTGGGATTCACGTGTGTAACCAATCCCCGGAACTGACAAATATTTTTCTGCTGCTGCATGCAGGGAATCATTTTTAAATTCCTGTAAAAAATCACCCGGCATTAACGAGGCTGAAGAAAACGTTCTCTGGATGGTATCCATGGGCAATTGTTGCCAGGCACCCAGCATTTGTTTAAAGACATTTGACGCATCGGGTTGATGACCTGAAAAGAAAGTTTTCATGTCATTAAAATATGCATCTAACTGTTGTTGCCAATCTTTGGCAGTTTTATCCAGATCGTTGTAGTTATTCATGAACCCCGAAAGTTGTTCACCAAACATATTATATAAATGGACCTGTTCAATCATATTGGTGTAAACATGTTGGAAATCACCGGGCATTCCCCCACTTAAAGATTGACTCCAATATTCCATTGCCTTGGTCCAGGCATTATTCACATTTTCTGTACTGGATTGTTTAGTCTCAGGTGACATTGTCTGGCTCAATATTGACCAGGCATCGAGAAAGGTTTTTTGGGCGGCAAGAAAATCTGTATCGCCAAACGGATTAAATGTTTTATCGCTCATATATTTTTTCTAT
>CAYMPA010000099.1:0-11422 GCA_964392105.1 uncultured Enterobacteriaceae bacterium | reverse complement strand
TACAGCATCTCTCGCAACGATTGTTTACATCATTAATTCTACTAAATAGTCTTCCAGTTGAATGTTAAATGGAGTGATAGTTAAAGAGATGGAAGAAAAAATCCAGATTATCAATGATGATACAATTAATTCAAAAGCTATAGGACAATTCATTTGGGCTAAACGTAGGTTTATCACAAAGGTTACAATAGTTTTTACAGTTGTTGGTGTTATTTATGCTATAATAGCTACCCCATATTACAAGTCAACTATTACGCTTTACCCAGTCATTAGCGAGACTGCGGGTGCTGTGGGTCAGCTTCAAAGATTAGCTACTACATACGATATCGCCATTGGCGGAGCGGAAACCAGTTTCAACATTCCCGATGTGGTGAAATCTCGAAGGGTCCGCAAAGCCATCCTTGGCGAGATATGGACAACGGAAAAATATGAAAACCCCGTCAACTTAATCACGTATTGGGAAATTAATGATACAACCGGTCTTTCTTTGGATCCGCTGGTGTGGGTTAGAACCCTGTTTACGGAATCGGACAGAAAATACGAGGATTTGCCGAAGGAGTGGGAAGAGGAGGCGCTTGAGCGATTGGGAGAGTTGATCTCCGTCTCTGAAGATAGAAAAACAGGTTTGATTCGAATTGTTGTGTTGATTGAGGAGTCCCAGTTGGCTGCAGATATTGCCAATTATGTTGCGCAGGCAGTGACAGACTATATCCAAACGGAGAATTCCTTCGAAGCCTCCCGAGACAGGATGTTCATTGAGGAAAGGTTAGCTGTTATGAATGAAGAGTTAGCGCAAGCAGAAACGGACCTTAAAGAATTCCGGCAAAATAATCGCCGAATTGCGGATTCACCAGAACTACAGCTAGAGGAGGAACGTTTGATCCGCCAGGTGGAAATAAAGCAGCAGGTTTATATCACTCTCCAACAACAATTAGAACTAACCCGGATTGAAGAGGTGAAGCAAACTCCCGTGATTCATACACTGGATATAGCGGAAGCTGCGATTGAGAAGGATAAACCAAAGAGAATGAGAATCGTGATTTTAAGTCTGATTTTTGGTGGAATTTCAGGCATGACAATAAAACTGATTACCCATTCTTTTGAGGAATATCCATAGCCATTTCTCAATTGTGTAAGGTATATATCATTGACCCGGCCATCACCTAGAATTCAGAAGATTACAGCAAGCACGCAAAACTAAAATGAACCAGATGCTGGGATTGATATTGGTATTTAGTCTGGGGTTAGCAGAGCATTTTTAATATATTAGATAATTCTGTATTTTTTAATATCATTAAATTTGCTAGGATATATACACAAGAAAAATTCTAAAACAATATTAGCATTTAATCAACCCGGATATCATACGTCACAGATGTGGATCTAGAAACGTGCTAAAAAAGATTTCGCAGCTGATCCTTCGCCCTATGGCGCTTGGAAGTATTGGTTCTTTCGTTTTACGTATTTCGAATAATCTTATATTGTTTCTCACTGGTATCTTATTAGCTAGGCTGCTTGGAGCCAACGAATTCGGACTCTACGTATTTGCCATGGCTTGGGTTAATCTTCTATCTTTACCCGCAGCTCTGGGCCTTAATGAAATGCTTGTACACCAAGTGGCTGCATATCGTAGTAAGATGGAGTGGGCCCCCCTTAAAGGACTCCTTTGGCGTGCGGCATTGGTTGTTTTAGGCGTTTCCATTTTGTTGGCATTTATTAGCTTCTTCGCCCTCCAACATTTTTACGATGATAGCTCACCAGATATGAGCAAGCCCTTCCTTATAGCTCTTACTGCATTACCCTTTTGGGCGCTTGCCATCTACCTCCAAGGCGCACTGTGTGGATTGGGACAAATTATTCGTGCGCAGTTGCCTCTCCTGATTATTAGAGGCAGCTTACTCATAGTTGGGGTAGTATGCGTTTCTTGGGTAGTTGGAAATAAGCTTACAGCAAATGGGGCTTTGCTTCTCAATGGCTTGGCTATCCTGCTAGCGGTAACATACGCTATTTATACAGTATTAAAGCATATACCTGTGGAGGCTCGTAAGGTTTCAGCTACTTACCATTTTCGTTACTGGCTAAGTCTATCTATTCCATTTCTCTTAATTAGTATCATGCGTGTCTTGGGTAAACAAGTTGATATATTACTTTTAGGCATTTTACTCAAACCAGAAGCAACGGGGATATAC
Organism: uncultured Enterobacteriaceae bacterium; assembly: GCA_964392105.1. GTDB lineage: Bacteria > Pseudomonadota > Gammaproteobacteria > Eutrophobiales > Eutrophobiaceae > UBA7359. The sequence continues at coordinate 9,233 of CAYMPA010000099.1, read as the reverse complement.
TCGATCGTTAGACGAGGAGCAGAACTAACATTTATACCAATTATAGCTATTAGTGCTACACTGGGACCTGTGATTGCTCAGATAAGTACTAAAGGTGACAATGAACAACTCAAGCTAGTTGTTATGCGTAGTTCACGTATGATGTTGTTGACATCACTGTCTATAGGCATCGGACTATTGATATTTTCGAACTTTTTCCTTTCATTGTATGGCGAAGAGTTTATTGTTGGAACTAACGCATTTGCTATTTTGATCATTGGTGCCTTACTATCGATTGCAACTGGACCAGTTGTGCTGATCTTAATGATGACAGGGCACAGCCGTGATGCCGCAATGGGGACATCGATAGGGGCTATACTCAGTATAGTACTAAACTTATTATTGATTCCAAGATTCAATGCCGAAGGCGCAGCACTGGCGACTTCAATAAGCCAATTGGTCATGAACTTATTTATGTCATGGCAAATATTTCGCAAATTGAACATTTCGAGTTTTGCTTTCAATTTCGGAACCAGCGGATGAACCTTTTGTGTAACGCTTGGTGTATATTGAACATAGCAACTCAAAAAGACCAACAATAGAATTATCATCAATAAAAACAATAAAATTGAGGTATGTATGAAATCATTAGTGACAGGTGGAGCAGGCTTTATCGGCGCCCATGTAGTTAACGATTTAGTAGAAATAGGTGAAGAGGTAGTTATACTCGACGACCTCACTGGAGGATTTATCGAGAATATCAATCCAAAGGCAAAATTTATTAAAGGTTCAATTTTAGACGTTGACTTAGTAAATAGTCTCTTTGAAAAACATCAATTTGATTATGTATATCACTTGGCTGCATATGCAGCAGAAGGTCTCAGTCACTTTATCAAACGGTTTAACTATAATAATAACCTGATCGGTAGTGTCAATTTGATTAACGCGGCTATCAATTATAATGTTAAATGTTTCTTGTTCACATCATCCATTGCGGTGTACGGTGGACTGAAACCGCCTATGACTGAAAATATGACTCCTGAGCCGGAAGATTCCTATGGCATCGCAAAATATGCTGTAGAGCAGGAATTAAAGGCTTCCCAAATGATGTTTGGCTTGGACTATATTATTTTCAGACCACATAATGTATATGGTGAAATGCAGAACATTGGAGATCGGTATCGCAATGTTATTGGGATATTCATGAATCAGATCATGCAAGACCAACCGTTAACAATCTTTGGTGATGGAGAACAAACCCGCGCATTCAGTTATATCAAGGATATCTCTCCGATAATAGCAAATTCTGTGAACCATCCTGAAGCATATAATCAAATATTTAACATCGGTGCTGATATACCATATACGGTGAATCAACTAGTAGACGTTGTAGCCAGAGCAATGGGCGTTAGTAATATAAAGACGAACTATCTTAATGCCCGTAAGGAGGTCGTTCACGCCTTCGCTGATCACCGTAAAGTACGCAAATTTTTCGGTGACAATACAAACTATAGATTGGATGAAGGCATAAAAGCAATGGCTGATTGGGCAAAAAATGTTAAGGGCAGGGAAAGCAATATTTTCAGTTCAATTGAGGTGAAAAAAAATATGCCACATAGTTGGCTCGATGTTTTGAGAGCAGATACCAAATAATGGATATTACAATTTCTATTGTAAATACGAGTAACTGGGAATTTGTGCAAAAATGCCTCACATCCCTACAAGCGATTGATAAATCAGTTATCTCCTTCGAAACATACGTTGTAGATAATTGCTCAACCGATGGTAGCGTTGAGTTGATAACGCAGAATTACCCTGATGTAAAGAATCTGGTTAATTCTAGCATGATGGGATTCGCAGCCAACCATAATCAAGTTTTGCGAATAGCTCGGGAGCGCTATATATTGGTGCTAAACGATGACACCGAAGTTGACCAGCATACACTGACCGAGATGGTTCGTTTTATGGATGCACATCCAAAAGTCGGTATCTCCACTTGTAAGGTAGTATTACCAACTGGTGAAATACAAAAGATATGTGGGCGGTTTCCAACCTTCTGGGGTGAATTCAAGACAATGACAATCGATCAGATCGTCCCATGGACCATTGGCTATACCCGTTGGCGGATGATGCATGATTTTTCCTATCAAGAGCCTCTAGAGGTTGATTGGATATCAGGTGTATTTCACATGATTCGACGAGATGTAATTGAACAAATTGGCGTTTACGACGAAGCTTTTCCAATTTATTACGAAGATACAGAGTACTGTCATCGTTTACACAATAAAACAGATTATACAATTGTTTATAATCCTAAAGCCAGTATTCTTCATTACCACGGCCAGACCATGAATCGAAAAAAAACTAAAAATTATCAACGCTTTATCTTTAATGTAAAAGGTAGTATTTATTATATGAAAAAATACCATGGCAGGATTCGTGGTACATTATTCCATGCCTCATTGTTTGTTGCTCACCATACATTAGTGGCAGTTGCATTCATAGCATCGGTTTGCACATTATTTCAAGCCCGTCTTGTTCGCAATGCTTTCCAAAAGTTCCGTGAAACAGTTATATCGTACTATCAATAGTAAAATTATCGTTCTAAGAAACAAAACAATGGCCAAGTATTTCCCATGATGGTTCTTTTACCTTTTACTGTGATACTCATCGGGAGTTATTTCTTATCAAAACGACTGAGTACGCTTCTCCAACTATTCGTTATCGCACTCCCTATATATACGATAAGTTTAGCATTCATTTATAAGTTTACCGGTGATTCTACTCTCACGATGGGCGTGAAAGTCTGGAAAGATTTACTACCGTTAATTTTCTTTACTATTATTTTATTGACCCGCCGGAAACGTTTGGGAATACTTCCTCTGACTTTATTGGATGTACTTGTACAAACACTGCTAATCGTAAATATAATTCATCTCATGCTGCCCAATGAAGCAGGATTTGTAGCCAGACTGCTAAGTTTTCGAATTAATACTTTCTTCGGAATAATTTATTTTCTTGGGCGAGTTATTCCTATCCCCTTATATCGCCAAGAAGCTATATTGAAATTACTTGTCTGGGTGGGAGCACTTTCAGGTGTGCTGACCATTTTTGAGCTACTCCAAGTAATCAATATACCCGAAAGTAGTGATTTGATGCTCTATACTGAATCGGTGTTTAATCAGCAAACAGCGGGAGATTTTGGTCTTTCTTGGACCTTCCAGACTGCTTTTGGATATAGACGATATAGTTCATTTTTTGCGAATCCATTAGAACTTGCGAGCTCCACACTCTTAACTGGATCGGCTGCATTATTTCTTTTATACGGCATACTAACAACGTGGAAACAACGTTTCTTGTACCGTCTCGCATTTCTGTTCATAGTAGTTGGTCTTTTACTTTCTATTTCGCGGATGTCAACAATCGCATTCGTTATTCATATAGCAGTACTCACCTTTTGGCTTCGGCGTTATAAACTATTTTTAAGTTGGGTTGTGTTCTTGATTGCTGGTACTGTAATAGTGATGAATCATCCATTAATCGGACCTTTTATTATGAATACGATTGAGTTTACCAATCCATCTAGCATAGGGCATGCGAGTGATTGGCAAGAGGGTATCAACGCTATTATTAGCCAGCCTACGGGGCTTGGTCTGGGAATTAGCGGTCCAACGGCATCACGGTTTGGTGATCACATTGGAGGGGAGAATCAATTCATCATTACAGGAGTTGAATTAGGACTACCCGGTTTACTACTCTACATCGCCATCCTCGCTTTGGCAATCATCTACGGCTATCGGGGATTCAAACATTTCACAGGAGCTACTAGTGGTTTGTGTTTTGTGGCGGCGGCCTCCCGTTTAGGTTTCTTACTACCATCGATGACATCGGCAATCGAAACATATATTTTTATTATGTTCGTGAGTTGGTGGCTCGTAGGATTTACGGTTCAACAATTACAAACTCACGACTTGGCAGTATTACGTTTTCGTCCACAAGTGCGATAGGCCATATTATCTGTTCATTAGAATAATAAGGGTATGTGATGAAAATTGCAATCGATATTCGTGAATTGCGAGTTGCCCGCACCGGTATCAAGACCTATATTGAGGAACTGATTAGAGTATTTCCGAAGGTGGCTCCACAACATGAGTTTGTTCTGCTTGACTCATCCACAAACCCACGTTCCCATAGTTCTGCTTTCAATAAAATCATTAATCATTTGAAATATTTTTATTGGAAGGAAATTGAATTACCGCAGAAAGCTCGAAAGGCAGGTTGCGATGTAATCTTCTGCGCTGATTATGTCGTTCCCCTGCCTATATTTTTCAGTGGACTTCGTGTACCGGTCTTCCATGATTCCAGTTTTTGGGAAAATCCCCAACACTATAACTTATTCTGGCGGATGCTCATGAACCTTTTTGCTATTCCAGCAGCAAAGAAAGCCACAGTAGTAATAACAACCTCCGAGTTTGCAAAAGGACAAATATCGAAACACCTTGGTATCAAACATTCGAAATTGGTGCCTATCCCGGAGGGTGCGAAGGAAAGTTTGCGCCACCCACTTTTATCCCAAAGAACAAATGAGATATTGGTGAAATGTGGGATTATTGCCAAGACACCGTATATACTTCATGTCGGTGTATTGGAAAAACGGAAAAATCTTCCTGTATTAATAACTGCTTTTGCTAATATCATTGAGAGAGTTGATGCGAACTGCCGCCTAGTTTTGGTCGGACAACCGGGACCACGGGCAAATCTGGATGATAGCACCAACATAGAGGAAACGATAGCAGCCCGGGGATTGGAAGGGCGTGTAATACTCACTGGGTATGTTACAGATGAAGAACTTCAAGCCTTTTATCAGGGCGCGACAGTTTATGCCTTCCCTTCTAAACGGGAGGGCTTCGGACTGCCGATATTAGAAGCATTCGCGAATGATCTTCCCGTCGTCGCTTCAACGGCTGGTTCATTGCCTGAGGTGTTGGGGGATGCTGGATTGCAGTTTGATCCTGATCATATTGAACAATTGGAAAAGCACTTGATTAATCTAATCAACGATAATACTCTTCGTGAAAATTTAATTATTAAGGGAAGAAATCGTTTAAGAAAATTTAGTTGGAGAATAACTGCAGATAGGATAATTGATGAAATTGAGAAATTTTATTAGAATTAGAAGAATAATTAGAGATATATTGAGTATCTAAATTAGTGCAATTATATTTTTTACATTGAGAGGACAATATGAATCGTAATCTTCAGAGATTTCAGCATATATTTAGAAAACTCCACTTACTTGCTATTGTTGAGAGGATAAGATATTTGATCAGGAAGATTCGCCTAAAAAGAAAGAATATCTTATTTAGGAAATCGAATCCAAATTTTATAGTACCCCCCCCCATCTCGCTTTCGATGCCCACGGTACAATTGATTGGGCTATGTATAAGCAAACTGGTGAGGAGGTGGCAAATTATATTCATAACATGTTTGACGAGACGAATATTAACCTCGAAAGAACACTAGAATGGGGTTGCGGCCCTGGAAGAGTTATTAGACATCTACGTCCGCGGTTACAAGGTGAAATGCATGGCACTGATTATAACACGGAATCTATTGACTGGTGTAAGAAAAATTTACCAGGGATAGTTTTTCAGAAGAATAAGTTAAATCCTCCACTTAATTACAATGATAATTATTTTGATTTTGTTTACGCTATTTCAGTTTTCACACATTTATCGGAAAAAGTAAGTTTAATGTGGATTAAAGAGCTCTCAAGGATACTCAAACCTGGTGGGACCTTAATGATATGGACAAATGGTGATAAGATAGCACAGTTCCTTTTATCGAATGAAAAAAAGTTGTATGATGCTGAGACATGGGTAGTCAGAGATAATTATAAAGAAGGGAAGAAAATGTTCCTATCCTTTCATCATCCTAAACTTGTTCGAAACAAACTTCTAAGAGAATTTGAAATAGTTAAACATTTTCCTGGTGGTTTTACAGGAATAGCTCAGGATATATGGGTTGCGAGACAGCCAGCTAACTGAAAGATTTTTTGATGGATATATTTTCAAAATTTGTAAATAAACTTGGAAAACATCAGAATTTCAAATTTGATGAGAATCTCAATTTGATTGATAAACTTCAACTTTTTGCCCAGTTGGGCATCTGGTTCCTGCGTGGTTTGATATTCCGGATCAAAGTAAGAAGCATCAGTGGCCTTGTACTCATTGGTCCCAATGTCCGACTCCGGTATGGAAATCATTTTAGATCAGGGAAAAATCTGATTATTGAAGAAGGAGCAGAAGTGATGGCCCTTTCCCTAGATGGTATAGAACTGGGAGACAATGTAACAATTGGCGCTAAGTCTACGATCAAACCTTCAAGCTACTATGGTAAAAACTTAGGGATAGGTTTAAAAATTGGCAATAATTCAAACATAGGGAGGTACTCTTATATTGGATGTTCTGGTGGAATTGAAATTGGAAATAATGTCATGTTATCACCCCGAGTTAGCATATATTCAGAGAATCACAACTTTGAACGCACAGATATTCCAATACGAGATCAAGGAGTGACGCGTAGTAAAATTGTCATCGAAGAAGATTGTTGGATTGCAAGTAATGCAATCATACTTGCTGGGGTCACCATCGGTCGCGGTAGTATAATAGCTGCTGGGACAGTTGTTAATATGGATATTCCACCTTATAGTATTGTGGGTGGTGTGCCAGGCAAGGTGCTCAGTAAACGTAAATAATTTTACTTACCATTTTTTCACACTTAAATGAATATTATATTTCTTCATAGTTCAGCTGATCTTTATGGATCAGATAAAAGTTTATTACGCACAATAACTATTTTTTCCAGACAAAACCATAAGTGTACTGTTTTGTTACCATACAATGGACCTTTGGCTGCAGAATTGAAAAAGGTTGGTTGCGAAGTTGAGATTTGGAAATTGGCAGTTATCCGTAGACAATTTTTTAATCCCATAGATGCTATACGGTTAGTTAGAGATTTTATTATTAGCGAATTACGACTTTCTCTACTTATCCAAAGGAAAGAAATTGATATAATACATATCAATACTACAGCGGTTCTTAATGGTAAAGTTGTTGGGTGGTTATTAGGTTGCCGAGTATTGCAACACGTAAGGGAAATTACTTTAAAACCATACATACTTGGTAAAACCATGGCCATTTTTATAAAATTATTTTCGACGAAAGTGATAGCTGTTTCAGCTAGTGTTAAAGAGCATCTGAATGGTGTATCGGGGATAAATAAGATGAAAGTTGTAATTATTCCAAATGGTATCGATATAGATAAGTACGCTTGTTCTTCGATCAATCGAGAAGCCTTTCGGAAAAAGTTAAATATTGATAAGAATTGTATTGTGATAGGTTCGGTTGGTCGGATACATTTCTGGAAAGGACAAGACTATCTTATTAGTATTGCATCCAAACTATCTAGCCTGAACAAAAATTTTAAGCTAATAATTGTAGGAGATGCCTTTCCTGGTTACGAATATTTGGTTGACGATCTGAAATTAAAAATTGAACACTTATATCTTCATAAGCATGTGTTATATATTGGGTTTATTGAGGATATCCCCGGGATTATGAAGATATTTGATATTTTTATTCTTCCTTCGATTTTACCTGATCCCTTGCCTACTGTTGTGTTGGAATCCATGGCTGCCCGTTTACCCGTAGTGGCAACAGCCCATGGGGGTGCTTTGGAAATGGTAATCGATGGGAAAACTGGTTTTTTGGTTCCTTGGGACAACCCTGAAATAGTTGCAACAAAGTTATTTGAGTTAATAACTGATGGAACCATGCGAAAAGAGATGGGCTTGAAAGGATTCAAACATTTGAGTAATCGTTATTGCCTTGCGAAATATCGTGAAAATATCCAGAAACTCTTTCTATCATAAATAAAGGCTTTATAATGAAGATTGCAATTATCGGTACGCGTGGCTATCCATATGTTTATAGTGGCTATGAGACTTTTGTAAAAGAATTATCTGAACGATTAGTCCAGAAAGGTGTTGACATAACGGTATATTGCCATAAAAATTTATTTAATAACTTTCCACCTAAGGTTAACCAGATAAATTTAGTTTATATACCAACTATCGAAAGAAAACTTTTTAGCCAGTTTATTCACTCATTCCAATCTATAATCCACGCTTGTTTAAAGGATTTTGATATTATCTTTGTGGTTAATCCTGCTAACGGACCATTTGGATTATTGACGAAACTGTTTAAGAAAAAAACTGCGATCAATGTTGATGGGATTGAATGGCTTAGGCCCAAATGGAAGGGTTTTGGTAGCAAATATTTTTATTTCGCATCTAAAATTGCTACAAAACTATATGATGAGGTAATTACTGATTCAATTGAAATGAATAAAATCTACAATAATGAGTTTGCAAAAACTTCGACCGTTATTGCATATGGAGCTAATATAAGATATTCAAAGAATTCCTATTTAATAAAACAATGGGGTCTTGACAAGGGAAATTATTACTTAATTGTTGGAAGATTAATACCCGATAACAATTCAGAATTCATTATTAAAGAGTTTATTAATTCCAGATCATGTAAAAATTTAGTTATTGTAGGAGATGTACCATACAATGATAAATATGCAAAATCAGTAAAATCTAATAATGATCCAAGGTTAATTTTTACGGGTTATGTATACGATCAAAATATATTAGCGGAACTTTATCACAATTGTTTTGCATATATTCATGGCCATGAATATGGGGGTACTAATCCTACAATGTTAAAAGCTTTAGCTTACGGGGCCGGCATTATTGCATTGGACACTGTGTTTACAAGAGAGATGCTCAATGATAGTGCATACGGTCTTTTTTTTCAAAAAGAAAATGAATGTTTAAAAACACTAATTCAACGGGTTGAAACAAATTCCGGGACTTTACGTAATTTGAGGGAAAAATCCAGAAATAGAATAGTTGAGAACTACACGTGGGGAAAAATAACAGATCAATATTTACAATTTTTTAAAAGGATGATTTCAAAATGAAAAGAAGAATTTTAGTCTCGGGCGGAGCAGGATTTCTGGGCTCCCATTTATGCAATATGTTGCTAGAAAACGGTAATGATTTAATTTGTGTAGATAATTTCTACACAGGGACAAAAGAAAATGTAGCTCATTTACTAGACAAACCGGGCTTTGAATTAATGCGGCACGATATCACCTTCCCTCTTTATCTAGAAGTAGACGAA
>CAYMPA010000098.1:0-11554 GCA_964392105.1 uncultured Enterobacteriaceae bacterium | reverse complement strand
CATGAGGAGAGCAGCGCTTAGATACATTACTCAGAAAGTTGACTCACCATTGTGGGGTAGGGCGCAAAACATTATTCATATATCTTATGTAGTCGCATGCAAATTCCCTGATAATTCCCTGTTAATTTTTGACTACATGCAAAGGTGAAATGCTAGAATGGCGCCATTTGGTGGTATCTGGGTCTATGCATGTTTTTAGAAGGCCAAAAAGTGTAGATATTCCCTGTATTTTTCCCATAAACAGGGAATATATAAACGGAGACGAGATAGCTCGAGACTGCAATCACCGCCAGATAAATAAAAAAACAGGCCTTGCGCCTGTTTTATTATTTATGGTTTCGAGATTGAAATTCGAACCCTCGATAATAGACAATCCAGTTTCGACAAAATCGCCGGGAGCGATTTTGAACAGCCGCAGGCAGGCCCGAAGGGCAAGCTACAGGGATGTAGTTTGTAGTCCCTCTCTCTCCGCCAAACAGTCTGGGGGTCCATACCGGGCACATGGGTAACACTTTATACCGGAGACATAGGTAACACTTTTGTTTTAAAAGGATTATCTATCGGTTCCACTCTACAAGCGTCCTCATCAAAGTAACCTACGAATCCTTTCGTAGTCGTATATAAATTAAATCACGAATTATCAAGCAAACTCCGTAACATCCATGCATTCTTTTCATGTGCCTGCATACGTTGTGTTAATAGATCAGCTGTAGGTTCATCGTTAGCTTCGTCAACTAAAGGAAAAATAGATCGGGCTGTTCTAACGACGGTTTCTTGTCCGACAATCAGTTGTTTGATCATTTCTTCAGCACTTGGCGTACCGGTTTCTTCTTCAATAGATGAAAGGCTACTAAATTGTTTATATGAGCCGGGTGCCGGTAAACCTAATGCGCGTATGCGTTCAGCAATCTCATCCACTGCCAATGCAAGCTCAGTATAGTGTGTTTCAAACAAGGTATGTAAAGTTGTAAACATGGGACCGGTGACATTCCAGTGAAAATTGTGTGTTTTCAGGTAAAGCGTATAACTGTCAGCAAGCATGCGAGATAAGCCATCAGCAATATTTTTACGCTGTTCTTCAGAAATGCCAATATCAATTTCCATAATCATTCTCCCTGGTAGTGTCTGTAGTTAATTAAGATTAACGATTACAGTCATTGAAATAAAACAAATTGTTTTTATTAAATCGATAGATTAAATCTATTATCAGGTGGTGTTTTGAAATCGAGATACTGTAAATAAGAATAGTCGTAAAGTTTTACCGAGATACGGTAGTATGTAGTGAAAAGTTACATCATTACTGCGTTTCAAATTAGGGGGCTTACTTATTATCTATGTTATCTGCTGGCAAAGTACTCTTACTAGCGTTCTTTGATATCTGTCGTCTAATCAAACGACCTCAGGATATTCCTGAATCAAAAAATTTATTGACACTTTGTTTGGTTGTTTATGGTCTTTTGTCGATTCTATTGGCAATGTTGTCCCTGTCCACGGATAAAGCAGTTCTGGCCGGTGTTCTGGAAGTCATATTAATCATGGTATTTACACAAGCGCTGTTACAAACCAGGGGGAAATCATTACGTTGGACACAGACCGTCACTGCATTAGCCGGTACCGGTATCATCATTAGTCTAATTGCTTTACCGCTATATATATTAACAGGCGTTGGTGGAAGTAATGAGATTAACTCGAGTGCCAGTCAGGTTCTTGGCTTGTTATTACTGGTATCATTGGCATGTTGGAATATTGTCATCATGGGGCATATTCTACGGCATGCCCTCGAAGTTAATTTTATGTTAGCAATCGTGCTTGCCATTACCTATATCTGGATCATCTTTAGTTTTACGTCAGCAATCATGCCAGTAGGGACTAACTAGTGCATATCCATATTCTGGGGATTTGCGGGACATTCATGGGCGGAATTGCTCAAATTGCACGAGCAATGGGCCATGAGGTAACCGGATCCGACCAAAACGTCTATCCACCGATGAGTAATCAACTTGCAGAACAGGGTATTGAGGTCATGAATGGCTATGAACCTGAGAATCTTGATCCTGCTCCTGATCAGGTCATCGTTGGTAATACACTATCGCGCGGTAATCCTGCGCTTGAGTATCTTTTGAACCGACAGATCCCGTTTTCGTCTGGCCCTGAGTGGTTGTTTAAAGCCGTTTTATTTAACAAACATGTACTGGCGGTATCCGGCACACATGGCAAAACCACAACGACAACGATTTTATGCTGGATATTAGAATTTGCGGGACTTAAGCCTGGTTTTTTGATTGGTGGTATTGCAGAAAACTTTGGAATATCAGCACGTTACACTGATTCAGATTATTTTGTGATCGAAGCAGACGAGTACGACACAGCATTTTTTGATAAGCGTTCAAAATTTATCCATTATCACCCGAAAACCTTGATAATAAATAATATTGAGTTCGATCATGCCGATATTTTTCACGATCTTGCTGCTATAAGACGCGAATTTCACCATTTAGTGCGGATCATGCCACAACAGGGAAAGATTATTTACCCTCAAGATGACGTGGAGGTCAATAAGGTGCTTGAGATGGGGTGTTGGACACCAACAGAGACGTTTTCTGGTACAGATCCAGATTGGTCACTAACAAATGCTGATGGTGATTATCGAAATTTTTCTGTTGTTAAAGAGAACAAGATAGTTGGTGATGTCTCCTGGTTATTAATTGGCGAACATAATGCCTATAACGCCCTGGCATCTATCATTGCTGCAACTAATATTGGTGTTTCAACAGAAAAAGCTTGTCACGCCCTGTCTGAATTTAAATCGGTTAAACGTCGTCTCGAATGTATCTTCGATTCGAATGGTATTCGTATTTATGATGATTTTGCACATCATCCAACAGCGATAGCTAAAACACTTCAAGCCTTACGGCAGCATGCAGGAGATACACGAATCATTGCCGTAATGGAACCCCGTTCAAATACGATGCGTATGGGCATACATGCCAATACCCTGTCCGGTTCTTTTGTAAACGCTGACATAGTATTGCTTTACCAGGCTGATAATCTGGACTGGGATATGGCTGAACAAATGAATGAACTTGGTGATCGTTGTCGAGTCTTCACAGATATAGAGGCAATTGTTAGTTTGATAGCCGAGTTACACCAGCCTGGTGATCATATTGTGATTATGAGTAATGGGGGGTTCGGCGGTATCCACAAAAAATTGGTCAAGATACTAAGTTGATTATGAATATTCCATTATTTACTCTAAATACTGTTTTATTCCCTGAAGGCGAGCTTCAACTCAGAATATTTGAGCCGCGATATCTTGATATGGTAAGTAATTGCTTACGTTCAGATAGTGGTTTTGGTGTCTGCTTAATCCGTGAAGAAGAAGAGACTGGAAAGCCAGCTGAATTTTTTCCTATGGGTACCTATGCAAAAGTCATCGACTGGGATCAAATGGATGATGGGTTACTTGGTATTACGGTTAGAGGCGAACGACGTTTCAGGGTGGAGAAATCTGAAGTCGGACAGGATAATTTGTGTATCGGAGAAATTACCTGGATGGATGAAGATGATGATCTTATGCCTGTCTCATATCAGGGTTTTTCGGATTTACTTAAAGAGATAGCGAATCGTTATAAATTACCATTTGCAAAAGAATCAGAACGATTTGATAAGGCAAATTGGGTTAGTGAACGGCTGGCTGAATTACTGCCGTTTGAGATGTCTGCTAAACAAGCATTATTGGAGATGGATAGTGCCTTACACCGTTTTGACTATATTCAGGCCCTGCTGGAAAAGATCGACTCAGGTGATCTTCCTGAACTCTAGATTTAATTATTTAATAAACTCGGTTGAGTCGGGTTCATCAATTACTGGGTTTATTAGGGTTCCAATTTTTTCAATTTCTATTTTTACTTCATCACCCGCTTTCATATAGCCACGTGGTTTCATCATAACCCCGACACCACTACTGGTTCCGGTAGCTATAATATCACCTGGTTCCAGGGTCATGACTTGTGACAGGTATTCAACCATGTAATAACAATCAAAAATTAAATGCTTTGTATTGGAATCTTGTCTTAAATCATCATTTACCCAGGTTTTGATCGAGAGATTATGTGGGTCGCCAATCTCATCAGCTGTCACAATCCATGGCCCGATAGGACCATGTGTATCGAATGATTTTCCTAAAGTCCACGTGTGAGAACGTATTTGCCAATCACGGACACTAACATCATTTACGATTGTATAGCCTGCAATAACTGTCGATGCCTGTTCGCGATTTACATGGCGACATCGTTTGCCAATAACAACACCCAGCTCACCTTCGTAATCTAGCTTTTCAGAGACTTTAGGTCTGTGAATGGCACTGCCCGGACCAATTACACAACTGTTTTGTTTATTAAAAAAGGTCGGGTATTCAGGTTGCTCAAGCCCTGTTTCCTTTATATGGTCAGCATAATTCAGACTTACACCAAATAATTTATCGGGTTTGGTTATAGGTGCAAGTAGTTGTACATCATCCATAGAAAGTAATTCAGGTTCATTATTTATTTGTTTATTTAGATCATTCATTCCATCTTCACCTGATTTAAAGAAACGAATCATGCCATCATTTCCACTATATATTTCAGAAGCAGGACAGATACCGTCTTTAGTAACAGCACCGATATAAATTTCATTGTTATATTGATATGTAGCAAGTTTCATAATTTATTATTGGAGATTAATAAAGCCCCATTATCGCAGAAAATAGGAGCTTACTTCTATTTTAATAATAAGCAGTTTACAGGAATGAATTCGGATGAAAATTTCGAGAGACAATAATAATTAATTCTATCGATATAGAGAAAATATTTAATTATCAAGAAACTTTATTTGTTTTTCACAGAATTAATTTCAACTCGTCAAATCATCGGAGATTATCAGTTTGCCACCTGTACTTTTGCAGGTGCGTGTTGGCGTTAAATCAAATAGAATAATCCTTTTATATACCTGCTGTGGGTCAGACTACTAATGATTCAAAAGTTGCTAGAGAATGAAATCCAGCCAGGCTTATTGGCGTTATCACCTTTTTTCCTTATCGCCTCTTCATTATTTGTCGGTTTCAGTACAGGTTTGATTACAGTTATTCTGATTTTATTTCTTGCTCCGATTATATATTTATTACGCAATCTGATTCCGTTACAACAAAGACTCGCGGTTATTCTTGTTATTAGCGTCAGCGTTGTATTGATAGCCAGGATGTTACTTCATGCTGAAGCTTATTCAATAGCGGATAAAATAGGTTTATTTTTCCCGTTACTGGTTATGAACAGTCTGGTTTTGTCTGTTAATGAAACAATGTTTTCAAAACAGGATTTTATATCTGTAATTAGTCATATCTTCAGTATTGGGATAGCAATTCTATTTTTCTTTGTAATATTTGGTTTCTTTCGAGAGTTGTTTGATGCTTTTTCAATATTAACTTCACCGGCAGGTTGTTTTTTTCTTTCAGGCTTTCTGTTTGCGGCGATTAACTATTTCAAAAGCATTAAATTTAAACATTAAACACAGAGTCTAACTATTTTGAATAAAGAGAAACGTACGCGCATATTTAATACACTACGAAAACAAAACCCGTCACCTACAACAGAATTAATTTACAAATCATCATTTGAATTATTGATAGCGGTAATACTTTCAGCACAGGCCACAGATGTCAGTGTAAATAAAGCCACGAAAAAACTTTATACGGTTGCCAATACGCCTGAAGCAATTATTGCTTTAGGTTTGAAACGTCTAAAATTATTTATTAAAACCATTGGTCTATTTAACAATAAGGCAAAAAATATAATTGAAACCTGCAAAATCCTGATTAATAAGTTTGATGGTGAAGTCCCACAGGATCGTAAAGCATTGGAGAGTTTACCTGGTGTCGGTAGAAAAACAGCAAATGTAATTTTAAATACAGCATTTGGAGTACCCACCATTGCTGTTGATACACATATTTATCGATTGTCTAATCGTACAGGGATAGCACCCGGTAAAAATGTTAATGAGGTTGAGCAAAAGTTATTAAAGTTTGTTCCTGACGAATTTAAGAAAGATGCACATCATTGGCTTATTTTGCATGGGCGCTATACCTGTATCGCACGTAATCCAAAATGTGACAGCTGTATTATCTTTGATGATTGTGAGTGGAAAGACCGCAAGAGATATGCAAAACATAGATAATCAAGAGTAAAATATCGATGTAAGATGATATAAATGAGTGATTGACTGTGAAAATGGGTGCCTCCAAAACTAACCTGGTTTTTGTGAGAGCAACGCCGGGAGCAGTTGCCGAGCTGACGCAGCTATCATGAAAAACAGGTATTTTTGGAGGTGCCCATATGTTTGTTCAGGATCGAAATGAATCTCGTGACTACTTTTTCCAGATATGGGATAAACACAATAATAAACTTCCTTTAGAACCAATTGAGGTAATAATTTCGGAGGTAATTATAGAACATCCTGAATATCATCATTATCTGGATGATAAAGAAACATCATATAATAATGATTTTAGTCCTGAGCAAAATGAAACTAACCCGTTTTTACATATGGGAATGCATATCGCATTAAAGGAACAGGTAAGTGCTGATAGACCGGCAGGCATTAATAATATCTTTAACAAACTTATGACTAAATCAATTTCTGTTCATGATGCTGAACATAAAATGATGGAATGCCTGGGGCAAAGCTTGTGGGAAGCACAACGTAAACAAACATTGCCTGATGAATATAGTTATCTGGAATGTTTGAGAAGGATTTTCTGATGGTAACACGTAACGTATACAGCCTGTTTGGAAAAAGTGCATCCCATTCACTTGAGGAACAACTTGCATTAATAGCAGAAATCTCACAAGGCTTCTCAAGTACGCTTGATGTTTCTCAAACTCTACAAAATGCCATTGAACAATTCATGGAATATATGAATTCTGAAGCGGCGTCTATATTTTTATTAGAGAACAATGCATCTGAACTGGTTTGTGCTGAATGTGCCGGGCCGGTTGATATCATTGGCCTAAGGTTATCTTCCAAACAGGGTATTGTTGGTAAAGCTGTTATGACGCATTCGTGTCAGATGATTCGTGATGTCCAGAGTGATCCTGACTTTGCAAAAACAGTAGATATGGGTACTGGTTTTCGGACGCGATCTATTCTTTGTGTGCCATTGATCTTGAATAATGAATGCCTCGGTGCACTGGAGCTTTTAAATAAAAGAAATGATGATTTATTTGATGATCAGGATAAGCACCTTTCGATGGTATTAGCATCTTATGCTGCTTTGGCAATTAATAATGCACGCATGGCAGATGCATTGGTTGAACAAGAGCGTATGCGTAAAGAACTTGAATTGGCCAGAGAAATTCAGCTTGATCTTTTACCCGACGAATCTGATTCCATGAACTTTCCTGTTCAGGGTATGAATATACCTGCGCTGGAGGTCTCTGGTGATTTTTATGATTTTTTTAAACGAGATGACGGGTTAATTTATTTCAATCTGGCAGATGTTTCAGGTAAAGGTATGAATGCAGCAATGCTAATGGCAAAAGCGAGTAGCCTGTTGCATCATCTTGCCAAGTGTATCGATGATCCGGGTGAATTATTAGCCAGGGTTAATAATGAAATCTGTGAGACTGTGTCACATGGTATGTTTATTACTATTGTATCTGGATTCATAGATACCAATAATTGTACAATCCAGTTTTCCAATGCAGGCCATCAACCTCCATTATTTCATCACAGGACCGGTGAATTTGAAGAAATAGAAGCCGATGCTCCACCATTAGGTATTCTTCCCGGGACAGAGTTTCCTGTCTCGACAATTCATCTTGATGGCGGCTCAGTATATATATTCACGGATGGTGTAACTGAAAGTCTGGATGAGGAACAAAAATTATTAGACGTAGGTGGTTTAATCAAACTTATTAAAGCTAATTCAGAAGTAACAGCTTCGAAGCGTCTGGAAGATATTGTTGCAAAGATTCGTCATCCAAGTGTTGATCAACGTGATGACATTACCTTAATGGTTATTGAGTGCTGCTTGAACCTGACAAACGCACACTCAAACGATTCCAACTGAAGATTCTAGGTTGAAATGAGTATGGAGACTTTATTTGAAATTCGATTTCCAGCTAAACCGGAACGCTTATGCTCGGTACGCGCATTGGTAAAAAGAACTGCCGAGGTGGTTGGTTGTTGTTCAGAATTATCCGACAGGTTAGTGATTGCTGTTAATGAAGCTTGTATGAATGTAATCCAACATGCCTATCAGGGTGACGAATTGGGTGAAATTGTACTTGAAATACTCAATAATGATGGAAAGCTTCATTTCAGGGTAGTGGATTATGCAAACCCGATTGATCTGAATTCGGTCAAGCCACGTGATCTTGATGATCTACGCCCGGGTGGATTGGGAACATATTTTATCAATGAGATTATGGATGAATGCGATATGGGGCATCTTGATGAGGGGAAGGGGAACTATCTCGAGATGATAAAAAAAATAAATTAATAACAATGATGTGAGTATCAAGCATGAACATCAACATACTGGAAGGGGAAGGGTATACGATAGTTGGGTTGGAAGGTGATATCGATCTATCTTGCTCACCCAATGCACGCAAGAGCATTCTTGACGTATTACAAGCAAATAAAAATTTGTTAATTGATCTCGGCAAGGTAAGCTATATTGATAGTTCGGGTATTGCCTGTCTGGTGGAAGGTTATCAGACAGCCAAAAAGCAATCGTTGAAATTTGGATTGGTCGGTATCAGTGATGCTGCAATGAGTGTCTTGAAATTGGCAAGACTTGATAAGGTCTTTCCAATTTTTGATTCGGTAGAAGAGTACGATAAAGATGATGTTTGATTTCTCTGCTCATCCAGTTTTAAATTCGTTCAGTAAGGTCTCAAGATTCTTCAATGATTTCGGTCATCATTGCATTTAATATAACAACCAATGCTATCTATAACGGTTATTACACTGATTTAAAACAGTCATTGCTTGAACGATAGCTGAACATTAATATGGTTGTCATCAAATGAAGGCCATTCTGAAATTAATAAAGAAACAGTATTTGCGAATACTACTCAATTTATTAATCACAATTATATTCCTTTCTTATGCAGCGCAATATTTTCATTTACCCATCATGGCGCAATTGGAAAATATTGCTTATGACTATCGTGTCGTTTTGACAATGCCAAATACGGTTGATGAACGTATAGTCATAATAGATATTGATGAAAAAAGTCTTGCCGAAGTGGGCCGTTGGCCGTGGAACAGAGATATCATGGCTAAATTAACGAATCTGTTATTCGATGAATATGGTGTCTATCTGGTTGGATTTGATATTGTATTTGCAGAAGAAGATAAAAGTTCGGGATTACACATCTTAAATCAGCTGGCGACTGATGAATTAAGTGAACAGAAAGAGTTTATTGAGCGTGTGAATAAGCTACAAAAAGTGCTTGATTATGATCAATTGTTTCTTGATAGCTTATCAAACAGGCGGGTTGTACTGGGTTACTACTTTAATAATTCATCAGATGCAGAAGGATATTTAATAAGCGGAAAATTACCACAACCAATTTATTCAGCTGATGATTTCAGTGGCATTAATATAAATGTAGATGCAAGAAAAGCCTCTGGTTATGGTTCTAATCTGGCAAGGTTCCAGTCAGACACAACTGCTGCTGGTCATTTCAATCCTTGGATTGATGATGATGGCATTGTTCGAAGGATACCGATGCTCCACGAATATAATGGAGACTATTATGAATCTCTTTCCCTTTCTATGGTACGTGCATTACTTGGTGCTGATGTGGTAATTCCCATATTTGGTGGATCTAATGAAACAGATTCGGATTATTTTGAACTTGAATGGTTAGAGATTGGCGACGTAAAAATACCTGTCGATGAACATATTCAATCTCTCGTCCCTTATCGTGGTGAAAAAGGTAGCTTTAAATATATTTCTGCATCAGATGTATTAAACGGTCGTATTAAAAAATCTGAATTACAGGATCGTATTATTCTGGTTGGAACATCTGCTCCAGGTTTATTTGATTTACGTTCAACACCGGTAGAAAACAAATATCCCGGTGTTGAGGTCCATGCCAATATGATTGCGGGGATCATTGATGAAAGTATTAAATTAAAACCAACATTCACACGTGGTGCTGAATTCATTCAAATATTACTCATCGGTATTTTACTTTCGTTCATTATTCCCTGTATCAGTCCATTGTTAGCAAATCTTGTTTTTGGAATATTTCTAGCATTAATGATCGGGTTTAATTTTTTTATCTGGGAAACAGCAAACCTGGTACTTCCTATTGCGCCATTGTTGTTGATGTTGCTCATCATGTATCTGATCAATATGACCTTTGGTTTTTTTATTGAACGACGCAGTAAACGTGAGATATCTGGATTATTTGGTCAATACATCCCGTCTGAATTGGTAGATGAATTAAGTGAAAATCCAAAGGCGGCTTCCATGGATGCCGAAAACCGCGAAATGTCGGTACTTTTCTCAGACGTGCGCGGCTTTACGACCATATCAGAAGGATTGGAGCCGGCTGAATTATCAAAACTGATGAATGCGATATTGACGCCATTAACAGGCGTTATTCATAAAAATCGAGGAACGATAGATAAATATATGGGCGATGCCATCATGGCCTTCTGGGGCGCACCACTGGAAGACAAGGATCATGCACGACATGCAATACAAGCAGGTTACGATATGATTGAACGATTGCAGGCATTGAAGCATGAATTCAAGGAACGTGGTTGGCCTGAAATTAATATTGGAGTTGGAATTAATACTGGCGAAATGAGTGTGGGAAATATGGGGTCGGAATTTCGTATGGCCTATACTGTTTTGGGCGATACCGTTAACCTGGGTTCAAGGCTGGAAGGGCTGACCAAAAATTATGGTGTCGATATTATTGTTAGTGAAACAACAAAAGAAGCCGTACCTGATTATATCTATATGAAACTTGATAGAGTCAAGGTGAAAGGGAAAAACGAACCTGTCACAATTTATCAACCCGTTGCTCCAATAGAAGAAATTTCACATGATGAAGAAATTGAAATAGATGAATACGATAAGGCGCTTGATTATTATTATAGGCAGGAATGGGATAAAGCTAAAAGTAAAATTAATCTACTACAACAATCTTACTCAAGGAAAAAAGTATATGAAATTTATCTTGAGCGTATAGAAAGTTATTTTGATGAACCACCACCAGAATCGTGGGATGGTGTGTTTACCCATACTATAAAATAATTAAATGGCAGGTTTTGTTAAAAAGAGTTATTAATTGGCTAAAACTACAATTATGTAAATGATAATTCTAAGGATAGTTTAAGGGCATTGCCAAAAATAGAATTTTTTTGTGACCGGTTTTTGCTCCTGCACCAACAGCAGGCGCTATAGGCGAAACCGGCATACAGTACATCCTTGTACATAAGAGCAAGGAAGTACCGTACGCACGACTGCATGGACCTCGGTACCCCCTTGAGG
>CAYMPA010000097.1:0-11755 GCA_964392105.1 uncultured Enterobacteriaceae bacterium | reverse complement strand
AACCTTTCTATCATCTAAGTACGAGATAAACAAAGCTAAAATCGAGTAGTAATAAAATTAATATATAGATTGTTTTAATTTCCTGTTTTTTGTATCGTTCACATATGAATGATTCTAACCAACATCTGGGTGATGCACTAGCTTACCAGGATTACATCCCCGTCGATTTTCAATATCAAGCAACTCAACCTGCCGCAATCCGCTTTAATGGTATTAATGAGTTAAATGAAGAAATACTTCATAATATTCTGTTTCTGGAAAAACATAATGCGGAAGCAGCGGAAGACGAAGCTGACATTAAATCCGCTGGGTTGGCATCAATAGACTTTAAATTGAATGTAATACTTGATCTTATGCTTCAGGTATTTGCAAGTCAGTTAACAATACCACCGCAACAAACAATATTGCTGACATCGACTCGGTTATCATGGACTTGTGAACAACTGTATGCAATTGGTGATATGTTTATTATTGAGGTCTATTTAAGCCGACGGTTTCCACGTCCATTAATTTTATTTGGCCCCATTGACAAGTTAGAACAAGAGGAAGCTGGTCAATTTTGTTACCATATTCACTTAGATGGAATGTCTGGATCTGTACAAGATCTTCTAGAACGATTTATTTTTCTTAAGCATAGGCGTATGATTGCTTCATCCAGACGTAATAAAAATAATTAAGGCAATAAAAACAAATAGATAGCAAGCACGGGTAATGGGCGTTAATAGTGACGTGATTTTGACTTTTCTATGTAAAAGTGGTTAATCTATCTATATATAATAATAGTAGCGGTACCAAAATCTGGTGCAGGAGTAAGAGATGGAGTCGATTCTAGTCATAGATTCGGAAAAAAAATCGTTTCAGCAACTTGAAACACTGCTTGAATTTATTGAATGCGAGGCAGTCGAATACACAGGTGTTGGAGATTGGCGCGATTGTGTTTCTAATGCCGAGGGGATATTTTCTATATTTCTTGCCGCTGATATTGACACAGATTTATCAGAATTAATAAATGAGATAAACGTGCTAATAGAAGGTGTGCCTATTATCCTGCTATGTCAACAAGATTGTAAATCACCCAAAATCAGTGCCAAATCGGGAAGTATACTCAGGGTGCTGGATTATCCATTTAAATATCAAGATGTAGTCAACTCTTTACATCAGGCACGGGTATATAGGAATTCATTATTAAAAGGTGCCAGCAGCTATTCTGCAGAGTTATTCCGTAGTCTTGTCGGAAACAGTCGTGGAATACGTAAAGTTCGTACTATGATTGAACAAGTCGCCTCTACTGAGGCTACTGTCCTGGTTCTTGGCGAATCTGGTACAGGTAAAGAAGTTGTGGCTCGTAATATCCATTATTTCTCAGATCGGAGAGACAAACCGTTTGTACCAATAAATTGTGGTGCAATTCCTTCAGATTTACTAGAAAGTGAGTTATTTGGTCATGAGAAAGGTGCCTTTACTGGCGCTATAAGTGCTCGTCAGGGTCGGTTTGAGCTGGCCGATGGAGGCACGCTCTTCCTGGATGAAATTGGTGATATGAGTATGTCTATGCAGGTTAAATTACTGCGGGTTCTACAGGAAAAGAATTTTTCTCGTGTGGGAAGTAATAAGCTTATAGATTCTAATGTCAGGGTTGTGGCTGCAACTCATCGGAATCTGGAAGAGGCTATAGAAAAAGGTGAGTTCAGGGAAGATCTCTTTTATCGACTTAATGTCTTTCCTATTGATATGCCACCACTTCGTGAACGAATCGAAGATATCCCATTGTTGGTAAATGAGCTGGTTAAGCGGCTTGAGCATGAAAATCGTGGTTCAGTACGGCTTACTCAAGGTGCGTTGCTATCCCTGTGCCACTACCAGTGGCCTGGTAATGTCCGGGAATTGGCCAATCTGGTTGAACGGCTTGGTATTATTTATCCTTATGGCGTAGTAGATAGTCAGGATTTACCCGATAAATTTCAGGCGGATCCTGTTGAAATTATTGAAAACCGGGTCCCCGTTGAATCAATGATTACTTTTGATCCTTATGAGGCGCCTCGTCTTCCTAGAGAAGGTATCAATCTTAAGGAGCATTTGAGTGAGCTTGAGTATAAGCTTATTAAGCAGGCACTGGATGATGCTGGTGGCGTTGTTGCTCATGCGGCTAACCGGTTGAAACTTCGCCGGACGACATTGGTAGAAAAGCTCAGAAAATATGACCTGCAACGAAGCGATGGTGTGTCATAGTATTGACATTCATTAAATGTAAAAATATAAGACGTTGAATTATAAGGCGATATGATTTAGGCATGCTTATTGCTAGTGTTTAGCTGTGCAACCAATTTGTTGTAAGCTAACATTGGAAAAGATGTCTAAATGAAAGCCTGCTCATTTAATAAACCAACAGATGACTGCTATCCTGGCAGTCTAAATACTGGGCTACAATCTGTAGCGATGGCAAATGTTGCACATAAGCGTAGCATTTGTGAGGCTATTTCTAATTCTAACTTCCCCTTAAAGCAAAACCCTGTAAATTTAGATTTTTCAAGTCTCCTGGATTGCCTGCCAACAGCAATACTTGTGCTTGATAATCAGGGTTGTGTGATCTACAGCAACAATAAATCTTATAGCTTGTTTGGTAAATCTATTGAAAATGAATTATGGAGAAATACGATTGACCGTTGTTTTAAAAAAATGGAAGCCAATACCAGTATTGAAACTATGAATGGCCAGATGCTAAACCTAGAAAGTGCTCCATTAGAAAATAAACGTGGTCAGGTATTAATTTTTCATGATGTTACCCAGACTCAAGAATATATCAAAATGAAAGAGCATATCTCCAGATTAGCAGAAATGGGTGAAATGGCTGCAAAGCTTGCACATCAATTACGAACACCATTGGCAGCAAGTATGCTGTACTTATCAAACAGTATAAAAAAGTTAAAGCTAGTATCTAATAATGACATTGGTTTAGAAAAATGTATGGCAGGGATGAGGCATTTAGAGATGATAGTTAGCAATATGTTGATGTTTTCATCATCTTTAAAATTAGCAACTGACGAGGTTAATTTAGAGGATATTTTTGTACATATTCAAAGAGAGTCAGTTGTTATTGAAGAAGAATTTCATTGTAGAATTAATTATTCTCTAGACTTAAATGTAAAACCTTTTAGGGGGAGTTCTGTAGCTGTTAAATCAGCAATAAGTAATATTATTGTTAATGCAGCTCAATCATGTGCAATAAAAAAGAAAAACTCATCACCAGGTGATTTCAATGGAGTGGTAAATGTTAATTTAGTCGCTGCTGATATCAGCAATGAAGAATATTCAATAGAAATACTTATTGAAGACAACGGTATAGGCATACATAAGGACCTGCTAAATAAAATAACTAACCCATTTTTTACTACGAAAGCGAATGGCACAGGTTTAGGGCTATCGGTAGTTAATTCTGTAGTAAGGGATCATAACGGAATGGTTGATATTAAAAGTACTGAAAATGTTGGGACAAAGGTAAAGGTTTTATTGCCATGACTATAGATGTAGCAGAAAAATCGAATGTTGTAATGGTAATTGAAGATGATGAATCCCTTAGAGAGGCAATTGGAGATACTTTATTGACACATGGTTACAGCGTCAATGATTATGAAAATGGGATAGAGGCTTTAAGAGATATAACTAAAGTGAATCCCGGGTTAATAATTAGTGATATTCAGATGGATGCAATTAATGGTCATGATTTATTATCAAGTATCAGTAAAAAGAACCCAGATTTACCGGTTATGCTAATCACCGCTTTTGGTTCAGTTAATGATGCTGTGTCTGCAATTAAAAGTGGAGCTAAAGATTACCTGGTCAAACCCTTTGATTCAGAGACCCTGATTAGTAAAGTTAAAAAGCATATTAAACAATTGGAAAATCATCAGGATAATGTGTTGGTAGCCAATGATGAATCAATGCTGAAGATTGTTACTCTGGCAAAAAAAGTTGCAAAAAATAGTGCGACACTGATGATAACTGGTGAAAGTGGGACAGGTAAGGAAGTGCTGTCAAAATTTATACATAAGCATTCAAATCGTTCAGAAATGCCATTTATAGCCATAAATTGCGCAGCTATTCCAGAGAATATGCTTGAGGCGACTTTGTTTGGGTACGAAAAAGGGGCCTTTACGGGCGCAACACAAGCATGTCCAGGTAAATTTGAACTGGCGCATCATGGAACAATACTTCTTGATGAAATAAGTGAGATGAATCTTTCTCTTCAGGCAAAATTACTAAGAGTTTTGCAGGAAAAAGAAGTAGAGCGGATTGGAAGTAAAAAGACACTCGCCCTGGATGTTCGTGTTATTGCCACATCAAACAGAGATATGATGAATGAAGTACAAGCCGGAAAGTTTCGTGAGGATCTATATTATCGATTGAATGTATTTCCGTTACGTATTCCCAGTCTCAGGGAAAGAAGAGCAGATATAGAGAGTATTGCATTACACCTGATAGAAAAGTGGAAGGGCTTGAATGATATTGGCGTTAATAGCATAGAAGAAGATGCGCTAAAGGTTATGTGTTCATATGACTGGCCTGGCAATGTAAGGGAATTAGAGAATGTAATACAACGGGCCATAATCCTGACTGAAAATACGTCTATTGATTGTGATTCACTTTGTTTTGATCAGGAAATTAATAATAGTACTGAAAAATTATCAATAAATAGTAATGGTGTAGATATAAAAGATAATGAATTCAAATTTATTTTACGTACATTAGAGTCAGTTGATGGAAACCGTAAAAAGGCGGCAAGCAAATTAGGGGTTAGCGAACGTACTTTACGTTACAAAATGTCCAAAATGCGTGAATCTGGGTTAGTTATACCAGCAAGCCACTAATCAGGAGGATATTAAGTGAATACGATAGATACCAGTGATTTAATTAGTAAAATGCAGCAAATGATGGATGCTGCAAAAATAGAACCCAATGCTACAACTAAGGGAGAAAGCGGAAATTTCTCATCAATTATAGGTGGTATGATTAATGCAGTTAATTCGGCACAGGAAAATTCAGCTGAATTAAAAAAATCATATGAACTGGGTGATACCAACGTAAGTTTAACTGAAGTCATGATTGCTTCTAAAAAATCAGAGTTGTCATTTCAGGCTTTATTACAGGTAAGAAACAAGCTGTTGTCAGCTTATCAGGATGTCATGAGGATGCAGATCTGATTCTGCGGTTTTTAAGTTGGAGAAGTAAACATGGCGGTAGTTGAATCTGGTGCACTTGCATCAAGAGGTTTTGCAAATTTGGATGTACTGCGACAGATAGGGCTTCTTATCGGGTTGGCAGCAAGCATTGCGATTGGTATTGCAGTCGCTAACTGGTCGCAAACACCTGACTATAGGGTTTTGTATTCAAGCCTTACGCTTGAGGATGCCAGTGAGATAGTAACCGCGCTGGACAGTTTGGAGGTTAGTTATAAGGTTTCGGATAGTAGCGGTACAATATTGGTTCCAGCTAATGAGCTCCAGTCTACTAGAATTTCTCTTGCATCCGAGGGCTTGCCGAAGGGTACTGGTACTGGATATGAGATTCTGGAGAAAGAACGAGGATTTGGTGTTAGCCATTTCATGGAAAATATTCGTTATCAACGAGCACTTGAAGGAGAGTTGTCCCGGACTATTTCATCAATTAATACCATAAGAAGTGCGCGTGTTCATTTGGCACTGCCAAAAAATACAGCGTTCATTAAAAGAAAGCGGAAGGCAACAGCATCTGTAACTGTTGATATGTTTCCTGGCCGGTCCGTCGATAGTGGTCAGGTAGGGGCTATTACCCACCTAGTAGCGGCCAGTATACCTGACCTTGAATCAGAAGATGTTACTGTGGTTGATCAGAAAGGGCGATTATTATCTCAGGATAGTAAAGATGATGATATTTCTATGACAGCTGCTCAACTTGATTATAGAAAGAACCTCGAAAATTACTATATAAATAGAATTGAAAATATTCTAAGCCCCATTATGGGAGGAGGAGCTCTACGTGCACAGGTTTCTGCAGATATAGATTTTACTCGAACTGAACAGACCCAGGAAACATTTAACCCAGAGTTACCTGCAATAAGGAATGAGCAACTTGTTAACGAACAGAGCAAGGGTGTTAATGCTGGAGGGGTACCTGGAAGCCTGAGTAATCAACCACAGGATATACAGGGAAATGTATCTTTAGCTGAGAATTCTCAGCCAGGGCAGAGTATGAGTCGTACAGTAAGAAATTATGAACTTGATAAGACTATCAGCCACATACGTTTTGCCGGTAACTCCCTTAAACGGCTTTCCGTGGCAGTTGTAATTGATAATGAACGAGTCGTAAATGTAGATGGGGAAGTGGAGTCAAAGGCTATTGAAAAAGAAAAGCTTTCAGAAATTACAGAACTGGTTAAAAAGGCAGTTGGTTTTGATATAACTAGAGGAGATACAATTAATGTAATTAATTCCCGATTCTTTGAACCAGCTGTTGAGGAAGCGCCTCAGGAAGAGAGTTTGCTCGATAATCCGAATATTACAACCATAGCCAAGTATATTGGCGCCGGCTTAATAATATTATTATTAATATTTGGTCTTTTAAAGCCAATTATGAAAGAACTAATAAAGATGCCACCTAAGGCATCCCCTAAGACAGCTAGCTCTAATGGTGAATATGATGAAGGTGGAGGTAATGTGCAGATAGCACCGGTAGATACTCTGGAAAATGGTCTTACGAATGCCAAGAAAGTAGCTGCAGAAGACCCGAAACGGGTAGCTCAGGTAGTCAATAACTGGGTATCAGCTGATGGCTAATGTTCAGGCTGAAGAAAAAATCAATGGTATAGAGAAGGCTGCAATACTAATTCTCTCACTAGGAGAGGATGTAGCGTCAGAAGTCTTGAAGCATATTGGTCCAAAAGAAGTCCATAAGATCAGTGCGGCTATGGCAGAATTAAGAAATATATCTACAGCAAAAGTATCTACAGTTATTCAGGATTTCAATGAAATTGTTGGAAGTGAGACTTCCCTGGGTGTAGGTAGTGATGAATATTTAAAAAGCGTCCTTGTTAAGGCGCTTGGTGAGGATAAAGCGGGAAGTATTATAGACCGAGTATTAATGGGTGAAAATGTTTCTGGTTTAGAGCAATTGAAGTGGATGGACCCAAGGGCAATTTATGAAATTATTAAGCTTGAGCATCCACAAATAATTGCTGTTGTACTTTCCTATCTGGATAGTGATCTATCTGCTGAGGTTCTGACACTGCTCCCAGAAAATACACGAAGTGATATTATTTTGAGGATTGCAACTCTGGATAGACTGCAACCGTCGGCTCTGTCTGAACTTAATAGTGTTATTGAGACCCAGTTTACGGGTAAGGATCATGTTAAATCCAGTACAGTGGGTGGTGTTAAAACCGCAGCTGATATGCTTAATCTAATTGAGCCATCAATAGAGGCAGTAATAATAGATGGTGTAGCTGAGGCAGATAATGACCTGGCAGAAAAGATACAGGATTTAATGTTTGTATTTGATGATCTTTCAACAATAGATGACAAGGGTATTCAGATGTTGCTTAGAGAGATATCTTCTGAAACCCTGGTTATTGCCCTTAAGGGGTCAGATGAATCTATCAAGCAGAAAATATTGTCCAATATGTCAAAACGAGCAGGTGATATGTTAAGAGAGGATCTGGATTCAAGAGGTCCGGTTAAGGTAAGTGATGTTGAGAGTTCCCAGAAAGAAATTCTGATGATTGCCAGGAGAATGCAGGAATCTGGCGAATTATCCTTAGGTGGCCAGGGTGGTGATGATTATGTCTAATCCCCCACCAGTTGTAAATAGCCCTAGTGATTATAATGACTGGCTAATACCGGAATTTGATGCCGATTCAGGTAATAATAAACCACAAATACGTAAAGGGTTACCAACCGCCGAAGAGTTAGAGGGAATATATTCACAGGCGCAGAAAGAAGGATTTGAAAAAGGGTACCTGGAAGGCCAGAGCCATGGCGTTCATGATCTTGAAACTAAACTGCATTCATTGACAGAACTTATTGATGTCATGACGCAGCCTTACGATAATCTCTCTAATGATGTCATTGAATCAATCAAACAACTGGCTGTTATAATTGCGAGCCATATTGTCAGGCGTGAAATATCACAGGATGAAACGACAGTCATTGCTGCTGTAAAAAAGTCTATAGAACTACTTAAAAATGTAAAGCATGACGTATCACTTCATCTAAATCCAGATGATGTTGAGATTGTTAAAGGTATGTTGTCCGTTAATGAGCTAGGAAAACTGGAATTGATAGCAGATATTACTATTGTTCGTGGAGGGTGCCGTTTGGAGTCAGATATTTCAACTATAGATGCAACTGTTGAGAGCCAGTTGAAGGAGCTGGCGACAGAAATAATGGGTGGTACACGACGTGATGACAATTAATAAGGATACTTTTAATAAAAATATTAAAACACGTATTGATTTAGTTTCTGATACAGTTGGATCTATAAGAGTTACTAAAATCACTGGTCAACTTAATCGTATGGTAGGTTTGACATTAGAAGCGGTAGGTTGTCAGGCAGCAATTGGAGAAAAATGCAGAATAGCTACGAATGATCAATTTATTGATGCAGAGGTAGTGGGTTTTGCCGATGATAAAACCTATTTAATGCCAAGTGGCGATGTTAAGGGATTATTGCCAGGTGCAATAATAATTCCTACAGGTAAAACATATTTAGCCAATGTTGGTGATAACCTGCTCGGTAGAGTGATTGATAGTAATGGTCGACCCCTAGATGGTAAAGGCCCGATAGTTTGTTCAGAAACAACGTCATTATCCCCTTTACCTATTAATCCCCTTGAACGTGATCGGGTTAGTGAACCCCTCAATGTTGGTATACGTTCAATAAACTCATTATTTACCGTTGGAAAGGGCCAGCGTATGGGCCTATTTGCAGGTAGTGGTGTTGGTAAAAGTGTTCTTTTGGGAATGATGACCAAGAGTACTGATGCGGATATCACTGTTGTGGCACTTGTTGGTGAGCGTGGGCGGGAAGTAAAGGACTTTATTGAGAATATTCTCGGTGAAGAGGGAATGAAAAAAGCTATAGTTGTAGCCTCACCGGCTGATACAAATCCAATGATGCGGTTACATGGAGCGCTTTTAGCTACATCCATTGCAGAATATTACAGGGAAAAAGGAAAGCAAGTCCTACTATTGATGGATTCATTGACAAGATTTGCTCAGGCACAACGAGAAGTGGCTTTAGCTATAGGCGAACCTCCTGCTACCAAGGGGTACCCACCATCTGTATTTTCTATGATTCCACAGCTGGTGGAGAGAGCCGGTAATAGTTCAACTTCAGGTGGATCGATAACGGCATTTTATACGGTGTTAACCGAAGGTGATGATCCTAATGACCCGATTGCAGATTCAGCACGGGCAATATTAGATGGTCATATTGTCCTGAGTAGAGAAATTGCCGCCAGTGGTATATACCCGGCCATTGATATTGATATGTCAATTAGTCGTGTAATGAATGATATTGCTTGCAAGGACCATATTCAAAATGCTCGTAAATTCAAGGAAATATATGGGCGTTATCGGAGTAATATGGACCTGATAAATATTGGAGCTTATAAGGAGGGTAGTAATAAAGATATTGATTTGGCAATAAAGTGTTATCCAGAATTGATTGAATATATTCAACAGGATATTACAGAGTCTTCTACTTCTCAGGGAAGTATTGAGGGTCTCCAGAATCTCATCCAGTCTTTTCAATGATATTAAATTAAATGCACTATTTTGAAACGAATAAAAAAAATACAGAAGCTTTATAAGAATCATGAGGATAGTGCTGTCAATGATTATATAAGACAGCAGAAATCCTATGATGACCAGTTACATCTCCTAACAGAGTTACAGAACTATACTCAACAGTACGTCAGTACATTTTCACTGTCAGCGAGTAATGGCGTTAGTATTGAAATTCTTAAAAATTATAATAATTTCATGGATCGTTTGAATCAAATCGTAAAAAAACAGCAAAATATTGTTGAACAGGAGTTTGATAAGCTTAATTCAGCACGGGCCGAATGGCAGATAAACCGGATGAAGCGAACAGGTATTGATAAATTATGTGAAAAAAGGATGCGCCAGACCGACAGGCGACTGAACCATCTGGAGCAAAAAAGTCTGGATGAGATTGTGCTGCAACGCTATCTACCAAGGGATGATTAACTTTATTATTGGCTAATTATTAGTTGGCATAATGTTTGCCATGTAGTTATTACCTAATTATTAGAAGATAGTAATGACTGAGTTAATAAGTTTACCTATTGATGATTCTTTGTCAGCAATGTTGGGTGGGAAATCCTCACTTATATCCAAAGAAAATCTAAATAGCCAATTAAAACAAGAACATATAGGCTTATCCCCGCTGTTTTCTGAAGTGTTGAATGGTCTGAGTAATGAACAGTTCACTGACAACTTGACACATCTATCAGGGGGGATCGCCCCGGTTGTGCCAGCTGACGGCAAATTGTTACCGCAAGGCGGCAGGTATGTTCCGCCCATTGCCGGTTTAAATACACAAAAAGATAGTCAGTTATTGTTTAATCAGCCTATTGAAATAGCGAATAATACGTCTATTTCCAATGCAACGCGAAATAATCAAAAGCTAGATATCGATGTACATTACCTTTTCCAGCATTTGAATAGTCCGCAGGTGATTGTTGATGGTTCTAATTCTCCTGTAGCATCAACTATGTCTAATAAAGAATTAGCAGGTGTCGCCTCTTCAGAAATTAATACTTTAGGGCTGGATGTTCAGAAGCCCTCTATAAACCCTGATGATCGGTTGTTATCATCAAACATAAACAAATGGCAACTATCAGAAAAAGTTAACCAGTTAAATAGAACTAATTCATCTATAGAACGTGTTATTAAAGGACGAGATGAAATATTGCATGAAGATGACTCCATACGTTTGAGTGATAAATTGGGACTGGCTACTACTGAACTTAATAGTGATATGACCTTATCACGCCAGGGTACAGGTTCACCGGTTAATATGACTAATTTCTTTTTAATGAGACAAGGCAATAAAAATTCACTGGAATCTTTAGTGAATAATAACAGTGAAAAATATACAGGACTGATAGAGGGGGGGGAAGAGAGCAGTCCGTCTAATCAGTCGTCAAGTTATACTAATCAGTCTATAGATTCCAGATTTGTTAATAATATTACCTTAACTTCGCCAATTAATAGTTCAAGTTGGGGCAATGAATTTAGTGATCGGGTCCGCTGGATGGTGTCCAGTAATATTAAACAGGCTGAAATGACATTAAATCCTAAAAATATGGGTAAAATTGAAATTAATCTGTCGATTCAAAATGATCAAAGTACCATTCACTTTAATGTGCAGAATCCTCATGTAAAAGATCTAGTCGATGCCTCAATTGTTCGTTTACGTGAATTATTTGATCAGGTAGGATTAGCCTCACTAGATGTTGATGTTAATCTCTCGCAATCCTCGGATAGTGATCCTAAATATTATCAGCCTAGAGAACAGGCGCATAATCCAGACGATGTAGTTAATGAACAAGTTTCTATTATTAATGAAGGGCATATCCAGGCGAAGCCATCCGGTCTAATTGATATGTATGCCTGACACCGAAAGCTAAATAGTCTAAATCTGATGTTGAATTAATTATTAAATGAGAATATTTATTTCAGTGCCCTGATGCTCTCCT
>CAYMPA010000096.1:0-11845 GCA_964392105.1 uncultured Enterobacteriaceae bacterium | reverse complement strand
CTCTATTTACAAACGCAACTTCAATTCTCATGAAATCTATGGGACAGCACTGAAATACCTTAGAAAATTTAATTCTTACAAATCACATTAGATTTTGTAATGCCCACGTCATTCTTCTTTAACCATTTTGTCATATTAATTTCATTTCTCTGCAACAGTTCGTCCTTATTGTAAATACTCTCAAATTGGGGAGACTCTCACTAGGTATTAGTGCGAATCACGGCAAAAGAATTTTTTAATCCACTTCATTTAACGGAAGGAGAAATACTGTGTTTAAGAAGACACATCTTAAAAGTTTGCTGGCATCAGTCTTAATCGGATCGCTAGCGGCTATATCAACTCCTGCAATGGCAACTAACGAAGCCATGCTGGATCTATTAAAAATCTTGGTTAAAAAGGGGAGTATTACTGCAGAGGAATACGAACTGCTTCAAAACGCAGCCAAGGCAGATGGGGAAAAGGTCGAAGACACGGTCAATGAAATGAAGGCTGAAGTTGCCAAGAAAACCAAAGACATGCCAAAGATTACCACCAAAGGCAAGATTAAGATTGCATCTGCAGATGGAGATTGGTCATTCCAGCCTATCGGTCGGATCTTTTGGGATACTGTTTTTTCTGATAGAGATAATGGCACCCGTGCTGCAACAAACACTGAATTGCGCCGTGCGCGCTTGGGGTTTCAGGGAAGTATTAAACCTATTAAGTATAAGCTTGAACTAGATTTCGCAGATTCTGGCGCTGCCTCCTGGAAAGATGTCTGGCTCTCGTACAATGGCAAAAATGATTACGGTAAATGGTTTATCAAAGCTGGGCAATCTCATGTTCCATTTGGTCACGCCACAATTAGCAGTAGTAAATATATGCCGTTAATGCGTCGACCATTATTTGCAGACGGACCACAACTCGCTAGAAATGTTGGAATTGCTGTAAGACAAGACAACAAACGTTGGTTTGTTCATGCCGGCGCTTTCCTATCTGGACTTCTTAACTCATCAGATGAAGTTGGAGAAGCTACTACTGATCGGGAAACTTATGCTTTCAGGATCGGTGGCACACCATTTATGAAAGACAAGAATCACTTATTACATGCGGGTTTTTCTTATCAGCTTGAACAACTTAACGGTGATGCCTTTAACAACATCGATAATTCACTAGTTTCACATGTTGGCGATGGTGATTCGCTTGAATTTGACCTTAGCGAAATTGGTTTGGAAGTTGATGAAGTTGATGCATTTGACTTCGAATTGATTGGTGTGTGGGGAAAGTTTCACAGCGTATTTGAATACGTTGCGTGGGATGCCAATACCCTGACCGGTGGTTCATATGACGCAAACGCCTGGGCAATAGATGCGGGCTGGTTCTTTACCGGTGAATCGATGAAGTACAAGGCGGGCGCGTTCAGTGGTATCAAACCCAAAGCTGCTGTTGGAAAAGGTGGCTGGGGTGCTTGGCAAATTGCTGGGCGATTTGAAAATATGGACCTGAACGACAGAAATTATGGTGGTGGCGAAGCCGACGTACTTACCGTTGGTTTAAACTGGTATCCAACATCAAACGCTCGATTGATGGCCAATTATGCTACGACGCTTGATTATAATTGCCCAACGACAGGAACAGGTGGGTGTAGGGCGACTGGAACAACAGGTATTGAACCATCTGCTTTACAGCTGCGTGCCCAGGTTTACTGGTAAGCAACACGAGAATATTTATATTCTCTCTAGAGACAACTCCGCTCCGGCGGGGTTTTTATATCCACGGATGGACAGTATGTCGCGAGAGGACAGGAGTCCGAAGCGACGATGTACACGGACGTAATGTCAGGATTCTTGTTCCAGACACCAACAGTAATGTAGGCGGTAGACAACGTCTGGAACAGTTTGTCGAGCAACGATTTGCAGGAACGTAAGAAATACGCCAAAAGAGCGCTTTTAATGTATCTCTCATTTAAATTGATTATTAATTTCGGACGTGTAATTACTCAATTCAGGGAATTCCACCATAAATTACGAGGTGTTAATATCTAATTTCTTATGGACAACAAGTTAATAAACAAGGAAATTTATTATGAAACTGATCAACTCGTTATTACTCACTCTTTTACTCACATTACCTGTTATTGGTTTTAGTGCAGAATCTATCAATATTAATACCGCTGACAAGGAGATCCTGATGTCTGTCATCAAGGGTGTCGGTGAAAAGAAAGCCGAGGCAATAATTGCTTACCGCAAAGAAAATGGTGACTTTAAATCTGTGGATGAACTGGCAAATGTTCAGGGAATTGGACAAGCCACAGTCGATAAACACAGAGATATGCTGACAACTTCTGAATAAATACCCCCGCAAAACCAATTCATCAAGGCCTCATAATGGGGCCTTTTTTACGCCTACAGGGACCTCGGTACCCCCTTGAGGTGTGTGTAGGCGGTACGACCACATGGATGTGGGAGATAGAGTAACGCCGGGACGCTCACATGGATGTGAGCGGTAGAGTCGTGTCGGTAACGAAGACCGAGCAGTTACCGAGAAAACGTCTGGAACACGTTTTCGAGTAACTATTTACATGGCGATCATTTGTTTTCCCGAATCTCTCAACATACTTCAATCCTTGTCGCATTACTCT
Organism: uncultured Enterobacteriaceae bacterium; assembly: GCA_964392105.1. Taxonomy (GTDB): domain Bacteria; phylum Pseudomonadota; class Gammaproteobacteria; order Eutrophobiales; family Eutrophobiaceae; genus UBA7359. Next base: position 9,225 of record CAYMPA010000096.1, on the reverse strand, counting down.
CTACTACTGTATGCTTGCGCAAATTTTATAAACCAATAATTAAAGAATATGGAATACGAATACAATCCGGGGCAAATTGAATCCGGGGTGCAAGAAAAATGGGACAGCAACAATGCCTTCCAGGTAACCGAGGATGCTGATAAAGAGAAGTTTTATTGCTTGTCTATGTTTCCCTATCCCAGCGGGAATTTACACATGGGACATGTCCGTAACTATACAATAGGCGATGTCATCAGCCGTTACCAACGAATGCAAGGCAAGAACGTTTTACAACCCATGGGTTGGGATGCATTCGGCCTGCCCGCTGAAAGCGCTGCGATACAAAACAATGTCCCCCCAGCAAAATGGACCTACGAAAATATCGATTATATGCGTGGGCAATTACAACGCCTTGGCTTTGCCTATGACTGGAGCCGGGAACTGGCAACCTGTAGTCCGGATTATTACCGTTGGGAACAATGGTTTTTCACTCAGCTTTATGAAAAAGGCCTGGTCTATAAGAAGACATCCGTTGTGAACTGGGATCCGGTTGATCAAACCGTATTAGCAAACGAACAGGTTATTGATGGCAAAGGTTGGCGTTCTGGCGCAACGGTCGAACGTCGTAAAATACCACAGTGGTTTTTAAAAATCACCGATTATGCCGATGAATTGCTGGAAGATTTGGAAAAACTACCAGGCTGGCCTGATGCCGTTCGAACAATGCAAACCAACTGGATAGGTCGATCTGAAGGTGTTGAAGTTGATTTTAAGGTTGATGGCACAGACGAAACCTTACGTATCTATACAACAAGACCAGACACAATTATGGGTGTTAGTTATATGGCTGTTGCTGCTGAACACCCATTAGCCAAGGCATCATCTGAAAACGACACCGGCCTGCGTGCATTTATTGAAGAGTGTAAAAGTGATGGCACCTCCGAGGTTGATATTGAGACCATGGAAAAGAAAGGTATGCCACTTAATATCAAACTGCGCCATCCCATCAGTGATGAATTTATACCGCTTTGGGTCTCAAATTTTGTTTTGATGGGATATGGCACAGGGGCAGTCATGGCTGTTCCAGGACATGATCAACGTGACTGGGAATTTGCACATAAGTATAAGCTTCCAGTTAAACAAGTGATCTTTCCAGCTGATGGTAGCGATCATGACTTGAGCGAATCTGCCTTTACTGACAAAGGTGTATTAAAGAACTCAGGTCAGTTTGATGATTTAACTTCTGATGAAGCATTCAAAGCAATTGCGGACTTCGTAGAAGAAAATGGATGTGGTGACCGCAAGATTAATTATCGGCTTAGAGACTGGGGAATCTCCCGCCAACGTTACTGGGGATGCCCAATCCCTATTATCAACACGAAGGACGGACAGTCGCTATCTGTCCCCGCAGATCAATTGCCCGTTGTTCTGCCTGAAGATATCGAGTTTGAAGGCATCAGCTCACCGATAAAATCCATGCCGGAATTTATTAATGTTGATGCACCTGATGGAAGTGGGCCTGCTGAAAGAGAAACCGATACCTTTGACACCTTCTTTGAATCGTCATGGTATTTTGCACGTTATTGTTGCCCGGATAATGATAAGGCAATGTTGGATGAACGTGCTGATTACTGGCTCCCTGTCGATCAATATATCGGTGGTATTGAACATGCCATCTTACATCTGCTTTATGCACGTTTCTTCCATAAGCTGATGCGTGATCTGGGTTTATTAAAAACAGATGAACCTTTTACTAATCTGCTGACACAAGGCATGGTACTGAAAGACGGTGCCAAAATGTCAAAATCAAAAGGTAATACCGTTGACCCCCAGGATTTAATTGATCAATACGGTGCCGACACTGTACGTTTATTTATGATGTTTGCATCACCACCAGAACAAAGCCTGGAATGGTCAGATACCGGTGTTGAAGGTGCTTATCGTTTTTTAAAACGTTTATGGAAGTTGGCCAGCAAACATATTAATGAAGGAAAGGCTCCAGTCCTTGATAAAAATTCTTTAACTGATGCGCAACGTGATTTACGTCGAAAGATTCATATCACGATTGATAAAGTTAACGATGATATAGGCCGACGTTACACATTCAATACGGCTATCGCTGCAGTCATGGAAATGATCAATGCCTTATCACGTTCCGATATAAAGGAAGATAATGATCACGCTATCATGCGTGAAGGCATCGAAACAGCGGTATTACTCTTGTCTCCTATTGTGCCTCATATCACTGACGCACTCTGGATTGCATTGGGACATGACGAACCACTAATTGATGTTGACTGGCGCAAATCCGATCCTGATGCACTAGAACAAAGCGAAATCGAGATGGTGGTACAGGTCAACGGTAAACTTCGAGGCAAAATTGCTGTTGCTAAAAATGCTGATCAAAAACAAATTGAGGCCCTGGCTATTGGAGATGAAAACGTAAAACGCAATATCGAGGGCAAAACCATCAGAAAAATCATCGTTATCCAGGGACGTTTAGTGAACATAGTAGTGTCATAGGGTAAGATGCGAGAAAATAATCGAAGGGTTCTTCCGCAAATAGAATTATTCTTGTGAGAGCAAGAACCGTGGTATACCCCTCAAGGGGGTAGTGAAAATAGCCCACTTGAGGGGTGTGTAGGAGGTAGAGCAACGCCGGGACGTTCACATGTATGTGAACGGTAGAGACGAGTCTGGAACAGAGACCGAGCAGTTGCCTAGCTGCCGCAACTATCGCGACAAAATCGCCAGGAGCGATTTTGAGTGTAAACCCCGAAAGGGGTGAGCCTCAGGGATGAGGCGAACTAAATAAGACATTTTCGATAGTGCCCTTATAAGTTATCTGCACGAGGATATTTAATGAAAGCACACCTGATATTGATATGCCTACTGTTATTAACCACTGCTTGTGGATTTCATTTGCGTGGTTCACAGTTAACCGAATTTGATATTTCCAATATCTATATCAACCCTTCAAGTGCTCCTCGACTTGCCAGGGAAGTTAAATCCCAACTAGCCGGAGCCGGTGTAACACTAGCCAGCTCAAGCCAGGGGGCGTCTTATGTTGTTACATTAAAAGAGGAAAAGTTTGAAAAGTCTGTACTCAGTGTTAATCCCTCAACGGGCAAGGTTGAGGAATACCAACTTGTTTTTAATGCGAAGATAGATGCTACACATACTGATGGACGTAATATTGTTGAAGATGACAAAGTAAGGACTTCCCGCGACTTCACTTTCGATGAAGATTCGGTACTGGGTAAATTCTCAGAAGAGGAGATACTTCAGGATGATTTGATCCGCCAAGCTGCGAGTCAGGTTCTTCGTCGTTTACAGGCTTTACTACCTGCCGGTTAATAAAGAATCCAAATAATATAATGCGACTGCACCCGGACCAGCTTGAGATGCACTTGCAGCGTTCAAGCATGGCGCCGATCAATTTTGTCAGCGGAGATGAACCCTTACAAAAACTTGAATGCATTGATAAAATACGAATGGCCGCACGTTCGCAAGGCTATGACGAACGTTTAGTATTTAATGTTGATAAATCTTTTGATTGGAATTCAATCAAACAGGCAACATGTAACTTATCATTATTTTCAAATCGTCGAATAATTGAATTGCGTATGGCTGCACCTAAACCCGGAAAGGAAGGCGGGCGTGTATTATTGGAATATGCTGAACAGGTAAATGAAGACAATCTTCTTATTATTAGCTCAGATAAAATGGATAAGGGCACACAAAACAATAAATGGCTCAAGGCAATAGAAAAAGTTGGTGTATTGATACAAGTCTGGCCAATTAATCCTGCACAACTACCAGGCTGGATACAAACACGCGTTCAGGCAAAACAAAAACGCATTACACTGGATGCAGCAAGATTGATTGCACAACGTGTTGAAGGAAACCTGCTTGCTGCAAGACAGGAAATAGACAAACTGATTCTTTCAATCGATAAAGACAGTATTGATATTGAAGATGTTATCAATGCGGTTGCTGACAGTTCTCGCTACGATGTTTTTGATATGATCGAAAGCGCATTCCTTGGTAATGCAGATCGAACTTTACATATGCTGCAAGGATTACGAAATGAAGGCACAGAACCTCTAGTACTATTCGGTGCCTTAATGTGGGAATTTAGAAGGTTATGTTCAATGGCTTATCAGCATGAATCAGGAATGAACCTGGAGAGTATTTTCAAATCATATCGTATCTGGAATAAAAAAAAGCAACCGATGAACGCAATATTAAAACGCCATTCGACAAAGTCACTTGATCAACTATTACGTTATTGTGCAACAATTGATAAAACATTAAAAAGCAGTCAAAAAATTCAAGCATGGGATCAATTTAATACATTATTATTGGCAATTGCCGGAATAAATACATTTAAACTGCAAATAACATGATAAAAGCATTCAGAAAGATAATTTAATGGATATCAAACAATACATGCAGGAACTGGGACAACTCGCCAGGGCTTCGGCGGGAATGATGGCGTGCGCAACCACTGTACAAAAGAATAATGCAATAGATGCTATTGCAGAAACTATTATTAAGCACCGTTCTACATTGAACAAGGCCAATGAACAAGATCTGCAATCGGCAAGAGAAAAAAATCTTGATGCTGCATTACTGGACCGATTAGTACTTACAGAAGCACGAATTGATGCTATGGCTGAAGGCTTGAACCAGATCGCAACGTTGACCGATCCCATTGGTACTATTACAGATCTGGCAATGCGTCCAAGTGGTATTCAGGTTGGTCATATGCGGGTACCTTTAGGGGTTGTAGGGATCATTTATGAATCAAGACCCAATGTCACTGCAGACGCCGCTGGTCTTTGTCTTAAGTCAGGTAACGCAACTATCTTACGCGGCGGTTCCGAGGCCATAAATTCAAACCAGGCAATTGCGAAATGTATCCATATTGGAATGGTAGAGGCCGATTTACCACAAGAAGCCGTGCAAGTTATTTCAACAACTGATCGTGCAGCTGTAGGTGAACTACTCAGTATGTCTGAATACGTCGATGTAATAGTGCCTCGCGGCGGAAAGGGTTTAATCGAACGTGTCAGTGAAGAAGCACGCATGCACGTAATAAAACATCTTGATGGAATCTGTCATGTCTATATTGATAACGATGCTGATATCGAGAAAGCCGTTCGAATTGCCTTGAATGCAAAGACACAACGTTATGGCACATGCAATACGATGGAATGTTTATTGATCGCACGTTCAGTTGCGGCTGAAGTGTTGGATCAATTGGCGCCATTATATAAAGAAGCCGGTGTCCAGATTCGTGGTTGTGAAGAATCAGTCAAATTACTTGGTGATATTAAAATGGCCACTGAAGAAGATTATGGCACTGAATACCTGGCTCCTATCTTATCATTAAAAATAGTGGCTGATGTTGATGAAGCAATGCAACATATTTCCAAATACAGTTCACAACACACTGACGCTATTGTTACAGAAAACCTGACAACGTCTCGTCGTTTTTTGCGAGAAGTTGATTCAAGCTCGGTCATAGTTAACGCATCTACACGTTTTGCGGACGGGTTTGAATACGGACTTGGTGCAGAAATCGGCATTAGCACCGACAAATTTCATGCCAGAGGACCTGTCGGTCTGGAAGGTTTAACATCAAAAAAATACATCGTCTTGGGGGATGGACATATACGTTCTTGATCAATGCAATTGTTGTTTGATTATCTCGTCATTTCTTACCATAATTAATTCAATGTTCGTATCTTTTAAAAAATGCGGCTGATAGGGATCCTTGGCGGCACATTCGATCCAATTCATAATGGGCATATACGTCTCGCACTTGAGGCGCGTAAACAGCTCGATCTTGATCAAGTGAGATTGATACCACTTAATATCCCGCCACACCGTACTAGCCCTGTTGCATCCTCTATTCATCGTCGTGCCATGATAGAACTGGCTATCGATAACGATTCTGATCTTTGTATTGATCTACGTGAAATCGAAAGTAATATAATTTCATACACGATTAATACACTTAAATCATTACGACAAGAATTTAATGATGATTCACTTTGTCTAATCATTGGCAGAGATGCCTTTAACAAGATAGATAGCTGGAAAGATTGGCAAGAATTATTAAATTATACTCACATCATTGTCGCCAATCGTCCAGGCGAATCAACTAACGAACATTCTTACGAACTAATAAACTGGATAGAAAAGCATCAAACGAATGATCGCACTTTATTACAAAATAATTTATCTGGTTATATCTACTTTATTGACATACCAATGCTGGATATTTCATCGAGCATGATACGGCAGTCATACTCGGAACATAAAGCTATCGATGATTTATTACCCTCTACAACACTAACTTATATTATGGACAATCACCTCTATCTGGACACTGCATGAATATTAAAAAAATGATTGATATTACCCTCAACGCATTAAATGACGCTAAAGCATTCGACGTAACTGTTTTTGAAGTAAGCAAATTGACCAGCATATCTGACTACATGATTATTGCCAGTGGTCGATCAAACAGACAAGTCAGTGCAATTGCAGACAAAGTTATCGAAGCTGCAAGGAAAAATGACATTCTACCTTTGGGTGTAGAAGGAAAAAGTGAAGGCGAATGGGTGCTTGTTGATCTCAGTGACATCATTATCCATATCATGCATCCCCAAACCAGGGAATACTATCAACTTGAAAAACTTTGGGGTACAGAAGCTGAACGATCAGGGACAGTTTAGTTAATGCAAATTGATCTAATTGCTGTTGGTAAACGTATGCCTGCATGGATCGAAACAGCATTTAAAGAATATTCAAAACGATTACCGAAAAACATTAATTTCAGATTAATTGAAATCACACCCGTTAATCGCAGCAAAAATAACAGCACGGATAACTATAAACAAAAAGAACAAAAAAAAATAGAAGCTGCCTTTTCTCCTGGTAACATAATCATTGCACTGGATGAAAAAGGAAAATCAATTAGCAGTCAAACTCTCGCTAATCAGTTACAAACATGGATCAATAAACAACAACATATCAGTTTGATTATCGGCGGTGCTGATGGCTTAAGCGAATCTTTTAAAAAGAAAGCAAATCAAATATGGTCATTATCAGCAATGACCTTGCCGCATGGTTTAGTAAGGGTGATGGTTGTTGAGCAGATTTACAGGGCTTGGACGATTACGCAGAATCATCCCTATCACAGGAAGTAAATTTGATAATTTGATATCTTTGTTTTAAATTTGTTTTCGCTTTGTACAGCGAGTCACTTTTTCAGATGAAAAAGTAACCAAAAAATCTTTCCCCAATATCGTGTCCTACGGATACCCTCGTAAACTCATGATTTATTAAGGTCGCGCATACATTCATACCTGAATGGATACGCTCATTTGAACGTCCTGTTCAAAATGACCTTAAAATCATTCGCCTACTCGGCACAATATAAGAGGCATAAAAACAGATCTATCCGAAAAATATATAATGTCTGAGATCGGCCATAAGCGGCATGTTATCAAATATCTTTTTACGTGCTGGTCTATACTAATTCTGTTGAAAAACTCACCGACTATTTTTTATTTGTTGAGTAATAATTTCGATGTTTGAGATGTGCTATCCAGTTTAATACTGGTTTTTTTGATTATTTATTGTTCTTTCAACTCATTAACTTATGACAATCTATTCATGTTGCGAACCCGATAGCCGTATTGGGTGGGCCATGACCATACCATTTAGCCATTTTCCGTAAATTCTGTGCTGTCGCGGCCAATAAGAACTCATCATGTGCTCCGCTAAGTCCACGTAACCGTAATCGGTCCAATTTAAGTATTCGTTTTAGATGGGCAAACAACATCTCGACCTTCTTACGGTCTTTCATCGATTGTTGATACTCAGGGGTATCTTTGATACGTCTTACCACATCGCGAGAGGCTTCATGTACACTTCTTGTCACCTTTCGTGAAGGTGTGTTTGGACAACAACGCGCTTTCATTTTACAGGAAGTACAGTCGGACTGGGTTGCTCGATAGATAATGGTGTTTTCTTTCGTCACACCCGACCGCTGATTTTTGAACTTGCGATGATACTGCAATAGCGGCTTGCCATCAGGACAAGTGTAGCTATCCAAGACAGAATCAAAGACGAAGTCAGACCGACTAAATGTTCCGTCGTTCCGTTCACCTTTTTCCCAGAGAGGCACATGGGGTTCGATGGACTTCTTCTCGACCATCCATCCCAATATCTTTGACGTACCGTAAGCCGTATCACCGATGAGTCGATTCGGTTTTAATTTAAAACGTTCCTCAGTACGTTCAATCATTGTCTTGGTTGCATTCGCTTCCTTTGTGCGATGGGCCGCTGTCGCTTCAACATCGACGATGATTCCCGCATCGATATCAATCAGGTAATTGGTTGAGTAAGCAAAATAAGCCAGCTCTCTCCGTGCCGCTGTCCATTGTGAAGCAGGATCGGTTAACGAAACTTTATTAAGTGATGTTTTATAATCATTGTCTTCATTCAGTCTATCCAGGTACTCACGTACCGGATGTGTGATTGCAGTTGTCTCACCCCAATCAATCACCTCACCCCGATCTACACTCCGTTGGCGATTGGCATCGGCCTTGATAATATTGGCATCAATCGCAAAGCCTTCACCACCCACCAAACCATTTTCTATGCAATGCTGTAAGACTTGTTCAAAAACAAATCGTAAGGTATCGCTCTCTCGAAACCGACCATGGCGATTCTTGGAGAAGGTGGAGTGCTCCGGTACTTGCTCTTCCAATACCAATCGACAAAACCAACGATAGGCCAGATTCAGATGGACTTCTTCACATAAATTTCTTTCTGAACGTATGCCTAAACAATAAGTAATGATCAGCATCCGTATGGTTAACTCAGGGTCAATAGAAGGACAACCTGTGTAGCTATAGAAGGGGGCGAGATGTCTGCGTAATTCACTTAAATCCAGAATGTGATCAATCTTGCGTAAGAAATGATCCTGTGGAATATAATCGTCGAGATAAAAATCATAAAACAGGGTAGATTGACCTACCGGGAGTTGTCCCATCATCAGATGTTCTCCTTATAAGACACATCTGATCAGATCACGCTATCAATCTAAAGTTCCAATAGTTTTTCAACAGAATATACTGAAAGCGGACATATATCTTAATACGAATGTAGCACTCATAACGCCGGGGTCGGTGGTTCAAGTCCACCCATAGCCACCAATATCAA
>CAYMPA010000095.1:0-11861 GCA_964392105.1 uncultured Enterobacteriaceae bacterium | reverse complement strand
GTCTATCAGGATCTGTTAGGATTTGCGCCCTTTGTTGCAATGCAACATTTTTTTATCTAATTTACTGTTTCTGGGAGTGTGTTTGAAACAGCGATTTCTAAATGTAAATTTATAATTAACGGAGGAAACAAACATGACAGATAACGTTGTTATCGTTGCAGCAGCACGAACAGCAGTAGGAAATTTTGGTGGTTTTTTAGCTAATTTACCTGCCCACACCTTTGGTGCAACAGTTATTGCTGACGTCATTAAGCGTGCTGGTATCAAACCTGAACAAGTTGATGAAGTCATTTTTGGACAAGTGTTAACTGCTGGCACAGGGCAAAACCCCGCCAGGCAAGCCGCAATTCAAGCAGGACTGCCAAATGCAGTGCCTTGTATGACGATTAATAAGGTTTGTGGCAGTGGTCTTAAAACTGTCCATTTGGCTGCACAGGCAATCAAATGTGGTGATGCAGATATTATTGTTGCCGGTGGCCAGGAAAGTATGAGCCTGTCCCCACATATCCTGCCTAAATCCAGAAACGGAACAAAAATGGGTGACTGGAAGATGCAGGATTCCATGATTGTTGACGGTTTATGGGATGCATTTAATAACTATCACATGGGGGTTACTGCTGAAAATATAGCTAAGCAGTACGAGATAACTCGAGAACAACAAGATGATTTTGCCGCTGCATCACAACAAAAAACTGAAGCAGCCCAAATTGCTGGACATTTCGATGAAGAAATTGTTCCTGTCGAGATTCCTCAACGTAAAGGCGATCCTATTGTTTTTAATAAGGACGAATTTCCACGTGCTGGCGTAACAGCTGAAAGCATAGCAAAGATGCGCCCTGCTTTTGATAAAGAAGGTACCGTTACTGCTGCTAATGCATCTGGTCTGAATGATGGCGCTGCTGCAGTTCTGGTGATGTCTGAAAGCAAGTCGAAAGAACTAGGGCTTGAACCCATGGCGACAATCAAGGCTTATTCAAGTGCCGGGGTTGATCCAGCCATCATGGGTACCGGTCCAATTCCAGCCAGCAAGCGTTGCCTGGAAAAAGCAGGTTGGTCAGTTGACGATCTGGATCTTATCGAAGCTAACGAAGCTTTTGCAGCCCAGGCAATATCCGTTAATCGTGATGTCGGATGGGATACTGAAAAAGTGAATGTTAATGGTGGTGCAATTGCGATAGGCCATCCAATTGGTGCATCGGGTTGTCGTATACTCGTTACACTACTCCATGAGATGAAACGCAGAAATGCTAAAAAAGGACTTGCCACTCTCTGTATTGGTGGTGGACTAGGCGTTGCGTTAACTGTTGAGAGGAGTAATTAAAATGAGTGATTTAAATGGAAAAGTTGCCCTGGTAACGGGTGGAACCAGCGGCATCGGTGCAGCAATCTGTCTGACATTGGCCGCAGCCGGTGCCAAGGTTGCTACCAACTATCGCAATCAGGAAAAAGCTGAAAAATGGCAGGCAGATGCCAGGGCAAAAGGATTTGATATCAAAATCTACCAAGCCGATGTCTCAGATTATGATGCGTGTGAAGAAATGGTCGGAAAAGTGGTTTCTGATCTGGGTCCAATCGACATCCTGGTAAATAATGCCGGTATAACAAAAGACGGTATGTTCAAGAAAATGACCAAGGACAAGTGGGATGCTGTCATGAAAATTAACCTTGATAGTCTGTTTAATGTTACCAGACACGTGGTCGAAAGCATGAGCGAACGTGGTTGGGGTAGAATCGTTAATATTTCTTCCATCAATGGACAGAAAGGCCAGATAGGTCAAACCAATTACACAACATCCAAGGCTGGCATGCATGGTTTTACCATGTCTCTGGCACAGGAAGTTGCCAGAAAAGGGGTGACCGTCAATACCGTTTCACCAGGATATATCGCGACTGAAATGGTGATGGCCGTTCCCGAAGACATCCGTAACCAGATTATTGCTGGCATTCCTGTTAATCGTCTTGGAACTTCAGAAGAAGTTGCCGCATTAGTTTGCTTCCTTTGTTCTGATGAGGCAGGCTTCGCGACAGGTGCAGACTTTGCAATGAACGGCGGACAGCATATGATGTAGACTGTTGGTTTAGCATTTAGCGTTATACTAAGTGCTAAACTCATCTTAACCTACTTGGTGCATAAAAATGGAAGATATACGAATTATAAAAAAATATCCCAATCGTCGTCTTTATGACACGGAAGAAAGCAAGTACATCACGCTTGAGAATATTAAAAAGTTAGTCCTTGAAAACAAGGAATTTATGGTTAAAGACGTCAAATCCGAAGAAGACCTGACCAGAACTATTCTTCTTCAAATCATCACCGAACAGGAAGATGATGGTGAACCACTTTTCTCTACCCAGACCCTGTCACATATCATTCGCTTTTATGGAGATTCAGTTCAATCTGTCGCTGGCGATTATTTGCAAAAAAGTGTCGATCTATTCGTTTCACAACAAAAACAGGTCCAGGAACAACTTCAATCTGCTGTTAGCAAAAATCCAATCACAGCAATGGCTGAATTAACAGAGCAAAATCTGGAAATGTGGAAAACCATGCAGGAAAACTTCTTTAACACCGCGATGCAATCACCTTTTACGACTAAAAAAGATACTGAAGAATAAGATTATTTAATTTTAATTCTCCAAATAGATATTTATCTTATTATATTCAATAAGTTACATTTCCTAATCAACCCTTAATTTTTAATAATATCGGGTTGACAAACCAAACAATTCAGAATATGCTGCATTGCAATATTGTTGCGTTGCACAATGCAGTGCATAGACTTTACCCAAGGAGTAGAGCAATGACTAATGAAATATTTGAAACCATGAACAAATTAGGTAAATCTAATTATGATGCCATGAAAGAACTTTACGAGATTAATATGAAGATTGCTGGACAGATTTCTGAACAGCAACTGGCATTTATTAATCTTTCTTTGGAATGTGCGACATCTCAATTGGAAATGATTGGTAAATCTAAAGGTTATAAAGATATCTTTAGTGGCCAAACTACGTTAATTAACGATGCCAGCGAAAAGGTACAAGGTATTGCCCGCAATACTGTTGACATCATGAACGAGTCAAAAGATGAAGTTAGTGCATGGGTTGAAAAAGGTGTTGAAGACGCTTCTTCTATAGTCCCATTTATTAAAAAATCTGCCTAAAGAAATATTAACCGGTATTTTATTAAAATGCCGGTTAACCTGACTTCGACGTACCCCTCTTATTCCACGGTTCTATTTTTAATAGACCGTGGTTTTTTTATTGATTTTCTGTTAAATCAGTCAACCCTTCATCAATATTCTGCATTTCCTTAGCGGATTCATTTCGTATTGATTCAACATGAGCTAGATAATCAGCACTGACATCTCCAGTGACATATTCGCCAGTGAAACAGGATGTATCAAAGCTTGTAATTTTCTTGTTTCCCCTTTGAGCAGAAGCTATAAGATCTTCAATGTCTTGATAAACCAACCAGTCAGCACCAATTGTTTCGGCAATTTCCTCAACCGTACGATTGTAAGCAATTAATTCAGATGCAGTAGGCATATCTATTCCATAGACATTTGGATAACGAACTGGTGGTGCAGCTGATGCAACATAAACACGTTTAGCACCTGCCTCTCTTGCCATTTGAACAATTTCTCTTGAAGTCGTTCCCCTTACAATAGAATCATCAACAAGCAAAACATTCTTCCTTTTAAACTCCAGGTCAATCGCATTTAATTTTTGCCGCACCGATTTTTTGCGTATATTTTGACCCGGCATAATAAATGTTCGGGGAATATATCTGTTTTTTACAAATCCCTCCCGGTATTTAACACCGAGTTTATTTGCCAAAGGTAGTGCAGCCGTCCGACTGGAATCAGGAATGGGAATGACGACATCAATATCGTGCTTCGGGTAAAGTTTAAGAATCTTTCTTGCCAGTTTTTCCCCCATTCTTAATCGCGCTTTATATACAGATATACCATCAAGTATTGAGTCTGGCCTGGCCAGATAAACATGCTCAAAAATACAAGGACTATATTTTGGATTATCAGAACACTGGAATGTATGCAGTTCACCATCCAGTGTAATAAAAACTGCTTCACCTGGTTCTATATCACGAATACGTTGAAAGTCCAACGCATCGATTGCAACACTCTCGGACGCAATAATAAATTCAGTACCTATATCTGTCTTGCGCTCTCCAAAGATAATTGGCCTGATGCCATTAGGATCACGGAATCCCAGGATTCCAACTCCGGTAATCATAGCCACAGCAGCATACCCACCTTTGCAACGTTGATGTAAGCGTTTGACAGCCTGAAATACATCACTTGCATGAAGGTTGTTCCGGAGTTTACCAATCGCATTTAACTCATGTGCCAGGATATTTAATAGAACTTCAGAATCTGAATTGGTATTCAGGTGCCGAAGATCATCACACATTAGATCCTCTTTTAAGGTTTCAGCGTTGGTTAAATTACCATTGTGTGCAAGCGTGATACCATAGGGTGAATTGACATAAAATGGCTGAGCTTCTGCTGAAGACTGACAACCTGCTGTAGGATAACGGACATGTCCAATACCCATATTCCCCTTAAGGTTGAGCATATGGCGGGTATGAAATACATCCCTAACGAGACCGTTATCTTTTCTAAGAAATAATTTGCTCTCATCGCATGTCACCATACCTGCTGCATCTTGTCCGCGATGCTGAAGAACAGTCAAACCATCATAGATGGCCTGATTAACCGGGTTCTTTGCTACGATTCCGATTATGCCGCACATAATAAAGTTCTTGAGAGCTTGTTAGCTATTTTCTTCTGTCTGTTCATATGAATGATATTCAGTAATTGATTCCGGTAAAAAACGTGCGCTCCATATACTAATATGTTCAAATGGTTCTACCAATTTAGATTCTTCCCACCAGGGTTCTTGAGGAAATGCTGTGAACCCGGCTAAAAATATAATGACTGCTACTATAAGCCCACCCAAACCCATACCAAAAAACAGACCTAATATCCTGTCAGCTGCTGTTAACCCTGTTCTCCCTAACAATTTCACAATGAAATAACTTATACCACTCATTATCAGCAAGCTTAAAATAAACAAAGCGATAAATGCCAGAATTATTCTCAAAATTGGCGTATCCACATGATTTTCCAATAAGGGAGAAAAATACGGAACCAGCTTTATGGAAAGTCCCAATGATACGGACCAGGACAATAATGAAAATACAATATTCAGAAAGCCATAAAAGACACCAACTATCATTGGCAGTGATATCAAACAAAGAATGATTATATCAGCTGTAGACATTAAATTTGACCCAAATATCTGTTAATTAATCAGCAAATTAAGGATAGCTCAAAACAATACCGTCCAGCTTCATTTTGGTTTTAATCTTTTTTAGTAAGGTATCAGCATCCGCACGTAATAATTCTGGCCCTACCCTGACTCGGTACACTGTTTTATTTTTTTGCTTTAATGGCTCGACAAATGCAGGAAATCCTGACTTTCTTAATTTCAAATTTAGTTTATCCGCATTTACCTTACTTGAAAAACTACCTAATTGAACAACCCATGCGGTCAGACCAACCTGTTTGTCTTTTACTGTTTTATCCAGAGACGATTTTTTGTTAACACCTGATAAATTGTCATCTGATTCAGATTTCCCAATCGTATTATCTTGAGATTTAGCTGATGTTGCTTGATTTATGACATCACTTATATCCTGACCTTCACTTAAAGTATCATCATTTTTTGCCGTTGTGACTGGTTTTAGTGAATCGGTTAATGGAGTTAATTTGGAATTAAACTTTTCTGTAGGGCGATCCGGTATATTTGTTCTTGTTATAGATCCTGAATCTATTGGACCGGTTAATAACATCGGGATGAATATGACAGCTATAACCACAAGAACTGCTGCTCCAACCAATCGTTCTTTTAACCGTTGATGCATGTTAGTTTATATAAACGCTCAGTTTAAATATCGGAGTGCAGCACCGACGGTCAAAAATGATCCAGTAATGACAATTCGGTCTCCTGGCATCGATGATTTATGAAGCTTACCTAATGCCTCATCTACACTTGTGTATTCAGACACATTTTCATTGATACCAAGGACTTCGAGATCCGAGATCAATGTTTTAGCGTCACTACCTCGTTCTTGATCAAGCGTTACAATATTCCAACTATCAGCTACTTCATTCAACACTTTAAATACTTCTGTGCGTTCTTTGTCTTTCAACATGCCCACTAATAAATGGGTTTTACCAACACAAGGGATCATTCTCAAATTATCAACTAATGCACGAACCGATTCACGATTATGTGCCACATCCAGAATCTTTGGTATCTCACCAGGAATAATTTGCATACGACCATTAAGACGAAAGCTATTTAATCCCTGTCTAATATCTTCCAGGCTGACTGGGTATTCATGTCGAATATTATCCAACACCATTAATACACCAGCTGCATTTTGTAATTGAAAGTCACAATATTGCATCGGTCTTGGCAATTTTTCCATAGAGAGATCATTTGATTTCCATGTCCATGTATCATGACTGATAGATAATTCATAATCACGTCCCGATACTGATAAGGGGGTACCTAATGCTTCAGCACAATCAAGTAAACTTTGTGGTGGATTTGGATCAGAACAAATTGCCGGTGCCTTGTTCCTGAAAATACCCGCTTTTTCCCGGCCAATACTCTCACGATTATCACCAAGCCATTGCTGATGATCAATATCAATACTACTTATTAATGCAACATCTGCATCAAGTACATTGACAGCATCCAGCCTGCCACCTAATCCAACTTCGAGAATTGCCAACTCAACATTATGTTGACGAAAAAGATCCAATGCTGCGAGAGTGCCGAATTCAAAATAGGTTAATGAAATATCACCACGCGCTCGATCAATCCGATCAAATGATTCACATAACTCAGAGTCAGTAACTTCTTCCCCATTTATGCAAATTCGTTCGTTATATCGGAGTAAATGTGGAGATGTATATCGGCCAATTTTGTAATCTGCATTACGAAGAATTTTATCCAGCATGATAATACTTGATCCTTTACCATTGGTTCCAGCAACACTGATGACATTATATGCCGGCTTGAGCAACCCCATATTATTTGCAACACGACGACAACGTTCTAAACCTAATTCAATTGCGGTGAAATGCAGGCTTTCTTGCCACTTCAACCATTTCTCCAGACGGTTAAATCTTAATTGGCTGGTGTTTATTCCTGACTTTGATATTGATTTGATCTTGCTAGGCATATTATTGTCGGAAAATAACTTAATTCAGGCTGTTAGTGTTTGATGGGTCAACATTGATAATATATTGCTTACTCTGTCACGTAGTTCTCTACGATCAACGATTATATCTATATCACCATGCTTAAGTAAAAATTCACTACGCTGAAACCCTTCTGGTAATGTCTCTCTAACAGTTTGCTCAATAACCCTTGGACCAGCGAATCCAATTAGCGCATTTGGTTCAGCAATATGGATATCACCAAGACTAGCCAGACTTGCAGAAACACCACCCATAGTTGGATCAATCATAACAGAAATATATGGCAAATTATTTTTACGTAAAACAGCTAGTGCTGCTGCTGTCTTTGCCATTTGCATTAATGAAAATAAGGCTTCCTGCATCCTTGCTCCACCACTCGTGGTAAAACAAACCAACGGCGCATTTTGTTCAATCGCAATTTCGACAGCACGAACAAATCTCTCTCCAACAACCGAACCCATCGAGCCTCCCATAAAGTCGAACTCAAAGGCACAGGCGATGACAGGCAATCCTTTTAATTTACCAGACATGACAACTAAGGCATCATCTTCACCTGTCTGTTTTTGTGACTGGTTTAACCTGTCTTTATATCGTTTGCTATCCTTGAACTTCAAAATATCGACAGGCTTGACTTCAGCACCGATCTCTTCTCTATTTTCTTCATCCAGAAAGTGTTCAAGACGAATACGAGCACCAATACGCATATGGTGGCTACACTTGGGACATACTTCCTGGTTCCTGTCCAGTTCTGCACGATAAAGAACAGCGTTACAGGCCTCACATTTTGTCCAGATACCTTCTGGAACCGTACGACGCGAATTGCCATTGGTCTTGATTCGTGATGGTAATATTTTTTTGAACCAACTCATTATATTGTTACCGGATATTATCCAATGCTATACGCAACGAATTGATAAAAGATGATATTTCTTTTCTCATTTTTTCACTATTTCCAGCATGCTCAGCAATTCGTTCTACCAATGCGCTACCAACAACAACTGCGTCACATATTCTTCCTACATCTTCAGCAATCTGAGGATTTTTAATTCCAAAACCAACACCTAATGGTAATGTTGTCTTGTTACGTATTTGGCTCAATTTTTCTTCAACAGCCTCAACATCCAGTTGATTACTGCCTGTAACCCCCTTCAATGAGACATAATACAGGAAGCCAGAAGCGACTTCACAAATCCTGTCCAAACGTTCATCCTTTGTCGTCGGTGATAAAAGAAATATCTGATCTATCTCATGTGGTTTGAGTACTTCAATTAAATCAGCGGACTCTTCAGGTGGTAGATCAACTACTATAAGACCGTCAACACCGGCCTTTGCTGCCTTTTCAGCAAATTGTTTGTAGCCCATAACTTCAATAGGATTCAAGTAACCCATTAAAATTAACGGTGTTAATTCATTTTGAGTTCTGAATTCCTCAACGATGTTAAACACATCATCAGTATTTGTGCCTTTTGCTAAAGCACGTTCACTAGCACGTTGAATCACTGGCCCATCGGCCATGGGGTCAGAAAATGGGACACCCAGCTCAATAATATCTGCACCGGCTGTAACAAGATCATGCATTAAACCAACTGTTAAATCTGGTGATGGATCACCGGCAGTGATAAACGGGATAAGTGCCTTATTGTTATTATTTTTTATAGCGTTGAAACACGCTTCAATTCTACTCATAGTCGATAAGATAACTGAAAATAATAAAGGTAACGTAGTAAAAATTAAGGAATTTCCGGTTAGAATGAGTGGTTTTTCTATTCCTTTAAACCGAGTTTCAATTCAAGTAATTCAATCGCCATATCAGGGGTTTCTTTATGATTTTTTGATTCATTTGACAGCAACCAATGATCAACCTCATCGCGTGTAACTTTAAGTAGTTCAGCGAGTTCTCGACGATCCAGTTCCTGATCTAACATAATTTCCATCAAACGCTCACGATTATTCATATCTAGATTCCCGGTTAGAGTGTTATACCTTCAAGTGCAGCGACTGTATGTATATCTTTATCACCACGACCTGATAAATTAGTGATAATTATCGCATCTTTATCCATTTCAGGTGCAATTTTTGAGGTATAAGCTAGCGCATGACTAGATTCGAGCGCAGGTATTATGCCTTCTATACGCGTCAAATCATGAAAAGCCTGTAGTGCTTCACTATCAGTCACTGAAACGTAGCTGGCACGGCCGGTATCCTTCAACCACGCATGCTCCGGTCCAACACCCGGATAATCCAGACCTGCAGATATTGAGTGTGTCTCGATAATCTGACCATAACTGTCTTCCATTAAGAAGGTGCGGTTACCATGTAAAACACCGGGTTTACCTGCATTTAGGGGTGCTGCATGGTGTCCTGACTCTATTCCATCTCCAGCAGCTTCGACACCATATATAGAGACTTCTCGATCATCCAAAAAAGGATGAAATAGACCGATAGCATTAGAACCACCACCAACACATGCTACTAATGTATCAGGAAGCCTCCCGGTTTGGTCCTGACATTGTTGTCGTGCTTCACGTCCTACAACAGTATTAAAATCTCTGACCATCGCCGGATATGGATGAGGCCCAGCAACTGTACCTATTATATAAAATGTATCATCTACATTCGTTACCCAGTCTCTCATAGCTTCATTCAAGGCGTCTTTCAGGGTTTTAGAACCCGCAGTAACAGAAACAACTGTTGCTCCCAGGAGTTTCATACGAAAGACATTAATCGCCTGTCGTTGTATATCTTCAGCTCCCATATATACAACACATTCCATACCATAACGAGCAGCAACAGTTGCAGTTGCAACACCGTGCTGGCCGGCACCAGTCTCAGCAATAACCCGTCGCTTACCCATTCGTTTCGCTAATAATGACTGACCAACAGTATTATTTATCTTATGAGCACCGGTATGATTTAAATCTTCCCTTTTCAAATAGATTTGTGCACCATCAAGCTGCTTACTCCAACGTTTAGCATAATAAAGCGGTGAAGGCCGTCCTACATAATGTTTCAAATCGTGTTCAAACTCGGCAATAAAATCAGGATCATTTACATATTTTTTGTAAGCCTGTTCGAGTTCCTCTAGAGGACCCATTAAGGTTTCGGCGACAAATCGGCCACCATAAGGTCCAAAATGTCCACGCTTATCGGGCATGGATTTAAATGATTCAGTCTCTGAATTATCTGCTTTTTTAATAACTTCAGGCATTCATGGTCTCACGGATAAAATTTATTATTTTGTTGGAATCTTTTATTCCTTTTTTATTCTCAACACCACCGCTGACGTCAACAGCATACGGATGCACCTGTGATATAGCATTTTTTACGTTACTCTCATCCAAGCCACCCGCAAGGATAATGGGTTTCGTTAAATCCTTTGGTATCATACTCCAGTCAAAAGATATTCCGGTTCCACCAGGAATTTTTTTTACATAGGTATCAAGTAATAATGCACTGGCTGACGAATATTTCTCAATCTGTTCAAATAGATTTATATCTTCATTCATCCTGACTGCTTTAATATACGACCTATTATATAAAGCGCAAGCATGTTCAGGTTCCTGTCCATGAAACTGAAGTGTATCAATAGCAACCTGATTTAAAACCTCACGTATATAACCTTCATCAGCATCTACAAATAAACCAACACAATTAATAAATGGTGAAATATTGTTAACAATTTGTTTAGCTGCACTAGTAGTCACATAGCGTGGACTATTTTCATAAAATACTAATCCAATCGCATCAGCCCCGGCTTTGATAGCTACTTTCGCATCTTCAAGATTCGTGATACCGCAGATTTTTACACGTGTGCGATTAATGTGTTTCATATTAAATATTTTAATATCTGGTTTTAATGAATAAGTCCAAATTTATCCATTAGAGTTTTAGAGTCTGGAATTGCATAACGTTCCGGATATTGAATATTAACCAGATATAATCCATCAGATGGCGCAGTTATACCACCGACCGATCTATCCTTTGCAGCTAATACAACTGCTGCCCAACCTACCTCTTCTTTACCAAGCCCTATAGCCATTAACACACCGGCAATATTTCTTACCATATGATGAAGAAAGGCATTCGCACATATAGTAATTACGAACCAGTCATCCAGTCTATTAACCTCTAATTTATGTACCATACGAACAGGCGAATTAGCCTGACAGGCAACTGCCCTGAATGAAGTAAAATCATGTTTTCCAGCAAAACACTTTGATGCTTCCTTCATATTATCAAAATCAAGTTGTCGGCATTCCCAAGTGACTAGTCCATTAAATATTGCGGGACGTGCACGTCGATTTAAAATCAAATACTGATAAGTTCTGTTCTCGGCGCTAAATCTTGCATGAAAGTCATCATCAACATTCAATGCCCAGGTAACAGCAATATCCTTTGGGAGTTTTGTATTTGTTCCCAATACCCACGCATGAGGTTCACGCAAGGACGATGTATCAAAATGTACAACCTGTTGAATAGCATGTACACCTGTGTCTGTTCTTCCGGCACAGATAACATTGATATGTTCATTTGCAATTTCTGAAAGTGCTGACTCAAGTA
>CAYMPA010000094.1:0-12142 GCA_964392105.1 uncultured Enterobacteriaceae bacterium | reverse complement strand
ACTTTCAATCGATAATAAAGATCTTCCCTGAATTCACCATTTTCTACAGCTTCTTCAAGATTTTTATGTGTCGCAGAAATTAGCCTGACGTCGATAGGATAAGTTTTAGTTGAACCAACCGGACGTACTTCAAAATCTTGCAAAACCCTCAATAATTTAACCTGTAATGCAAGAGGCATATCACCAATTTCATCAAGTAAGATAGTGCCTCCATTTGCAGCCTGAAACAGTCCTTCGTGTTTAACATTGGCCCCGGTAAATGCTCCTTTCTCATGTCCAAACAGTTCAGATTCAAGTAATTGTTCAGGAATAGCACCGCAATTAACCGCGATGAAACGATGATCACGTCTTGAACTTGCATCATGTATAGCCTTGGCTATGACTTCTTTTCCAGATCCGGTTGAACCTGATATGAATACTGAAACATCATTATCAGCAACCAGACTGGCCATTTCAATAATGTCAGACATTTCCTTGCTTTTATAAATAATATCTTTTGTAAACTCATTTAATAATAATTTGTCCGTAAGACTGGGGGTAACTCTTTTGACTGTTTCCAAAAATTCATTCCGGTTTATCGGCTTTGTTAAAAATGCTGAAGTACCTAAATGCATCGCCTTTATCGCATCAGGAATTTGTGCTTGCCCACTTAACATAATAACGGGGAGTAATGGATTGTCATTGTGAAGTTCGGTCAATAATGCCATACCATCCATACCATCCATGTAGAGATCAGTAATAACCAGAACAGGCGCATAAATACCTACCTGATTTAATGCCTCCAAACCTGACATGGCTCTTATGACATCATAATTTTCATTAGTCAGCCAGTTTTCAAGTAAGTTAAGGACATCAATTTCATCATCGACAATCAATACCTTTACTTTCGATTCTGATTTTTTCGTTGTCATAGGTAATGCATATTCACGTTATTGTCCTATATCCCCAATTCAGGATAAGAATATAATCGACTATTTGAGTATTATGAATTACAAATCAGGTAAATATTAGCTATTTTTTCAAAAAGTTTGTAGAAGCTTGCTACTCAACCGTGACCGATTTAGCAAGATTACGCGGTTGATCAATATCGGCACCTTTAATAACAGCGACATAATAAGCCAGCAACTGTAGTGGAATTGTATATATAATTGGTGCCATAAAATCATAAACGGTATTAATTTTAAGCACATAAACACCCTCAGATGATTCAACTTCACTTACCTTGTCTGCAAACAGGTAAAGTTTTCCGCCGCGTGCTTGTACTTCCCGCAAATTTGATTTGAGTTTTTCCAACAGATTGTTATTTGGAGCAACTGCAACAACCGGCATATCATCATCAACCAGGGCCAGGGGACCATGTTTTAACTCGCCAGCCGCATAGGCTTCAGCATGGATATATGAAATTTCCTTTAACTTTAAGGCACCTTCCATAGCGACGGGTAAAAAACTTCCACGTCCAAGGAATAATGCATGATGTTTATCCGCAAAATCTTTTGCCATTGTCTCAATATCATCTTTGTATTGAAGCAATTGATTCACCCGTCCAGGTAAACTTTCGAGTTGTTTAACAAACGTTGTTTCTTCGTCACTGGAAAGCCCATTATGTCTGGCAATAGCAATAACTAGTAAAAACAGACCTACAAGTTGCGTTGTAAACGCCTTGGTAGATGCCACACCTATTTCAGGGCCTGCATGTGTCAGAAATACAAGTTCGGATTCTCTCGTTAGCGAACTCTCAGCAACATTACAAATTGCTAATGTGCTTAGATAAGCTGATTGTTTTGCCAACTGTAATGCTGCAAGCGTATCTGCTGTTTCTCCTGATTGTGAAATGGACACAAATAATGTGTTATCAGAAACTACCGATCTTCTGTATCGATATTCGCTGGCAATCTCAACCTGACAGGGTAATTGAGCAACTTCTTCTATCCAATAAGCTGCAATCAACCCTGCATGATAACTGGTACCACAAGCGGCAATCTTGACAGCTTTTACCCGGGAAAATATTGATCCTGCATCCTGGCCAAATTCACTCGTTATAATTCGACCATCTTTTATACGATTTTCTAATGATTCTGCAATTGCATTTGGTTGGGAAAAAATCTCTTTCAACATATAATGCCTATAACCAGCCTTATCAGCTACATCAGCATTCAATTCTGAAACATTAATGGGCCGTTCAACAATTTTTTGGTTTGTATCATAGATGATTAATTCATCACGTTTGATATCTGCAACATCACCATCTTCCAGAAAGATAAATTTTTGGGTTACTGGCAATAATGCAAAGACATCTGAAGCGATAAAGTATTCACCAATACCGATACCTATAACTAATGGGCTTCCCTTTCTTGCTGCAATTAATCTTTCCGGATCAGCATTATTGATAACACCTAATGCATAAGCGCCTTCCAGTTGTTTTGTGGTCGCAAACACAGCTTGTAAGAGATCGGGGTTTGACTGTAATCCTTCATAGACTGCATTAACCACGACTTCTGTATCAGTTTCAGAACTAAATTCAAAACCAGAAGCGCTTTGCCGTTCACGAAGTTGTTCATGGTTTTCAATGATGCCATTGTGAACAAGTGCAACCTGGTCCCGGCATATGTGCGGATGGGCATTATTAATATTTGGTTTACCATGCGTCGCCCAACGAGTATGAGCAATACCAGTTCCACCATTTAATGGTGATACCTGATGCTCTTCCTTAAGTTCATTAACCTTCCCTTTAACGCGTATTCTTTGTAATTGCTTGTCATGACCAATTACTGCTAATCCGGCGGAATCATAGCCTCGATACTCAAGCCGTTTCAGGCCTTCAAGTAAAACAGGGGAAACATCACGTTGGGCTACTCCGCCTACAATTCCACACATAATTATAAATAATTATTTTTTATCAATATAAGTGTCATGGCTCATGAAACGTTTATTTTCATCAAGAATAAATTCATTTGCTTCAATTTTTGCATGCATTTGTTGATTTGGTGATAGATTACCTGAAGCTGAAATCACATCAATCAGACGCTTCGCTTTATCATTCCCTTGCTGAGATGCTGCAAAATACCATTTAAATGCCTTGTAGTTATCTTTTCTTGTGCCTCGTCCAAAGTTGATCATATCACCATAATTTCTCTGGGCATCAGCATGCCCAGCTCTGGCAGCAAGCTCATACCATTCGAGCGCTTTTTTATAGTCTTTTTGAATGCCAAATCCTAAATAGTATAGAATGCCAAGATAATTTTGCGCGTCCGCATCGCCATTTTCAGCCAATGGTACCCATAAATTGAATGCTGTTTCATAATCACCACTATCAAATGCTTTTTTTGGATCTGTTTCTTTACTACATGCCGCCATTTGAAAAAACGTGATATTAATAAACAGATATAAGATGATTTTTATCATTAACCTATTATGTAATGGTTACAGTATTTATGAATCTTTTATATAGATTATCTATTTATTAACGCTTTGAAAAAACATTCAATTATGGTCGGGGCGAGAGGATTTACTCCGCACATCCATGTGCTTCGCCCTTCGGGCCAGCTTCGCTGTTCAAATTTGTTCCTGACAAATTTGTGAACCTCTTGTTCGGTTCAAATTGTCACATCAACTTAATTTATTAAAAAGACCACATAAAGTGGTCTTTTTAATAAATCTGGTCGGGGCGAGAGGATTCGAACCTCCGACCCCCTGCACCCCATGCAGGTGCGCTACCAAGCTGCGCTACGCCCCGTTGTTAATATCGAATGAAATATAACTAATGATAGTCGTTTAACCTAGAATCCTCATTTGACAGCTTTTTGCTCCTGCAAAAGCTGAATACACGCCGTCCATGGCGATAACTCGTTTGCACAATGAATCATTTACAAAGAACGGCATGTAAAACGTGCAATCAAATGAGTAGGTAAATTCACTCTAAGTAGTGATCGCTCGAAACACTATAACACGCTATGTTGAAACACATAATCATGATTTAAGGCCGGTCAACTGAGGAATCCAGGTTTAGCTACTACTTGAAATTAATGGATGAATGGCAAAAAACAGGTTGAAACAAGAAACGTATTAAATAGATTATGGATAATTAACGTCTTAGAAGATCCAGAACTTCTTCAAGTTCAGTTCTTAATTGTCGAATGATCTGCTGACTCTGATTTGAATCATCTTTTGCTTCATCGCCTGAAAGACGCTGTCTGGCACCGCCAATTGTGAAACCTTGTTCATAAAGCAAACTCCTTATCTGTCTGATAAGGATCACATCATGGCGTTGGTAATATCGTCGATTACCACGACGTTTGAGTGGCTTAAGTTGTGGAAATTCCTGTTCCCAATATCGTAATACGTGTGGCTTTACTGCACAAAGGTCGCTGACCTCACCTATTGTAAAATACCGTTTACCGGGTATCGCCGGTAATTCACTGTTGTTGGACGCTTCCAGCATATGCTTCTACTCGTGCCTTTAATTTTTGACCTGGACGAAAAGTCACTACGCGTCGAGCGCTAATAGGAATTTCTTCACCCGTTTTCGGATTCCGTCCCGGACGTTGATTTTTATCTCTCAAATCAAAATTTCCAAAACCGGAAAGTTTGACCTGATTTCCTGTTTCTAATGCGGACCGAATGTCTTCAAAGAACATTTCAACGATTTCCTTGGCCTCTCGTTTATTTAAACCAAGTTCTTCGTATAATTTTTCCGCTATTTCAGCCTTAGTCAGCGCTGCCATATTATTCTCTCAGTTTTGCACCGAATTTATTATGCAGACCATCAATAATATTCCCCATGATGGATTCAACCTCTTCATCCTTAAGAGTGCTGGAAGTTGCTTGAAAGGTCAAGCCCAAAGCAAGACTTTTTTTCCCTTTTTCAATACCTTCGCCTTGATATACGTCAAACAACTCTAGGTTTGTTAGTAAGTTAGACGCATCATTTTTAATACGATGTATTACCTCTTCGAGATGTATATTTTCATCAATTAATATTGCAATATCTCGCTTAATTGAAGGAAACCTGGATATCGGTTGATACTTAACCACTTCATTTTTATTCAGATTTTCTATTTTAAATTCAAATAGATATACATTATTACTCAATTCAAGATTTAAACATATCTCAGGATGTAACTGACCAAAACATCCTGTTTCTTTTCCATCAATCAAGACATCCATGGCTTGTCCTGGATGTAACATTTCTGATTTACTTGCCATAAACTCAATTCTCTCTGATTCAATCATGGAATATAGAATTGCTTCAATATCACATTTTATATCATAGAAATCACATAATATAATTTCTTTATCCCATTGTTTTTCAACAATATTTCCGTATATAAGCCCGCCAACATGATATTCTTGTTTAAGATTTTCACATCCTTTAAAAACCAAACCTGTTTCAAAAAGTCGGACTCTATCTTGTTGACGTTTTACATTGTATTGCAATGAATTTAGTAATCCTGGCAAAAGACTGGCTCGCATATCAGATAATTCAGGTGTAATAGGATTCGCCAGTACTAAATTATTATATTGAGTATTCAATAACTTATGCACATCTGGATCAACAAAGCTATAAGTAATCACTTCCTGATAATCACGATTAACCAGAATCTCTTGTAAATGCCTAACTGACAGAAGATCTCGATTTGGTATCCGCATCTTTAGATGGTTACTCGGTGTAACAACAGAAATTGCATCATAACTATAGATCCGGGCTAATTCTTCAATAAGATCCACCTCAATTTTAATATCAAATCTACGTGAAGGAGGAACCACAATCCATTGATTTTCCTTATAATTACACTCCATTTCTAATTTAATGAAGGTATCCGTAACAAATTGCTCATCTAAATCGATACCAAGCACACGATTGATCTGGGATTTTCTAAGAATAACCTGATCATTTTTGGGTAACATCTCCTCACATATCTTTTCAACAACAGGACCAGCTTGCCCGCCACAGTGCTGTATGATCAGTCTACTTGCGCGTTCAATGGCAATTTTTTGAAGTTCAGGATCAACACCACGTTCAAAACGATGTGATGAATCGGTATGCATACCATATTGACGCGCCTCGCCAATGATTATTTCAGGCGTAAAAAACGCACTTTCCAGAAATATATTTTTCGACTTAGACGTCACTGCACTATTAAAACCACCCATTAAACCTGCCATGGCCAATGGACCGGAATCGTCAGATATCAAGAGTGTCTCAGGCTTGATTTGGTGCTCTGATTCATCAAGAAGTTTTAATTTTTCCTTGTCTTTTGGGTAGCGAACTTCAATGTCGCCTTTTAATCGATCATTATCAAATGCATGCATCGGTTGTCCCAACTCAAGCATGACAAAATTGGTAATATCGACAACAATATTAATACTACGGATTCCTGATCGACGTAATTTTTCAGATAACCAAAACGGTGTTTTAACATCGGTATCAACTTTTTCAATTACCCGGCCAACATAACGAGGACACCCTGCTACAGCAGATAATTTAATATTACGACTGGCTTTTGAGTTTACGTCTACAGCTTCAATGTTGGGCGTGGTTAAATCAATATTATTAAATACCGCAACTTCACGTGCTATTCCGCTTATACTCAGACAATCTCCACGATTTGGTGTCAAAGATATCTCAATGATATTGTCATCAATATCAATAATTTCATTCAGTAACTTTCCAATTGGCTCATCTATAGATAACTCAATGATTCCATCACTATCTTCACCCAGTCCAATTTCACTGGCGGAACACAACATTCCATATGACATCACGCCTTTTACAGATACAGACTCTAGCTCTGGTTTGCCAGGTAAGGTAGCTCCAACCTTGGCCAGGACAGTACGCATCCCTTCCCTGACATTAGCTGCACCACAAACAATGGTTAATAAATCTTTTTCTCCACAATCAACCTGACAAACATGAAGTTTATCTGCATCTGGATGTTTCGAAACTGATTTTATCTCGGCAACAAACAAGCCATCAAATTCTGGACATGCCGGTGTAACACCATCCACCTCAAGACCGGCCATGGTTAATTGATATATTAATGTTTCAGAATCTATCGAAGGATTAACAAATTCCCGTAACCACTTTTCACTGAATTTCATGGTCTGATTTATCCATTTACATGTGTTTTTGTTGCATATGCATTTGCATAATCAGACAAGCAGACCGTGTGCAGCAAGGATGCTGCGCTCGAGCGTACAGGGACGACATACAAGGATGTATTAGTGTCGCGAGAGGACAGGAGTCCGAAGCGACCGTATTTACAGCGTGTCTGCGTTCTGCTTATGCGAATGCTACTTACTGCTATGTTATTAAGGAAAAAGTGCATT
Organism: uncultured Enterobacteriaceae bacterium; assembly: GCA_964392105.1. Lineage (GTDB taxonomy): Bacteria > Pseudomonadota > Gammaproteobacteria > Eutrophobiales > Eutrophobiaceae > UBA7359. Next base: position 4,816 of record CAYMPA010000094.1, on the reverse strand, counting down.
TTTAGAAGTATCCTTAAATCAGTGAAACTGTTCCAAAAACCGCAAATCGTTATCAAAGAATAGCCTTAAATCATCAACGCCGTAATAAAGCATGGCTAAACGTTCAACACCCATGCCAAAGGCAAGACCTGTATATTTTTCTGGATCTATACCAACATTCTTCAGCACGTTTGGATGTACCATGCCACACCCCAAAATTTCCAACCAACCACGCTCACCCAAAATATCAACCTCTGCAGAGGGTTCAGTGAAAGGAAAATAAGAAGGACGAAAACGTGTTTTTAATTCTTTTTCAAAAAAGATTTCCAGAAAACCGATCAACAGTCCTTTTAATTCTGCAAAAGTAACCGATTCATCAACAATAAGCCCTTCAACTTGATGAAACATCGGCGTATGCGTCATATCTGAATCGCATCGATAAACACGACCAGGCGCTATAAAACGAAATGGTGGCTCATCTTTTTGCATAATTCTAATCTGTACTGATGAGGTATGTGTCCTTAACAAACGTCCATCAGGAAAATAAAACGTATCGTGCATCGCACGTGCGGGATGGTGTGCTGGTATATTAAGAGCTTCGAAATTATGATAATCATCTTCAACTTCTGGTCCTTCAACGACATCAAAACCGATCTGTTGAAAAAGTGATTCAATACGTTGTAATGTTAGCGTTATTGGATGTAGGCCCGCACGTTTGGTTCCCCTGCCCGGCAAAGTGATATCTATACGTCCTTGTTTGATTTGTTCGTTTAAACGCTCATCTTCAAGTGCGATTTTGCGTGATTCAATCGCTTCCTGGACTGCCACCTTGGCAAGGTTAATGATTTGACCTGCCTGTGGCCTTTCTTCAGCAGGCAATTTCCCGAGTTGCTTTAATAGTTGTGTGAGTTGACCTTTTTTACCGAGGTAATTGACTCTAATCTGATCTAGATGATTTAGATCAGTTGCTGATTCAATTTCTGATAAAGCCTGAGCTTGTAGTTTCTCGGTATCGTTCACATTTTCAGCCTGTATAAATAAGGAGATAAGGATCGGGACTATGTGAAAACGTCGCGAACGAAGGTCAGGCTAAACAAAATTTGGTGAGAATGCGGAGTTTATAAATAATAAATGAGCAATTTGAACCAACAATAACACCAAATATTTCCCCAAGTGCAGTAGTTTTCACACAGTCGCGTAAGCCTTTCCCTGTTTTCAATTATATAAAAAGATTAACTGGCGAGGCAGGATTTAGCCTGGTTTGCTAATGCACCAAAAGCGGCTTTATCAAATACAGCTAAATCAGCCAGTACTTTACGATCAACCTCAATCGATGCCTTGTTTAAACCATCGATAAAACGACTGTAGGAAAGACCATGTACCCGTGCTGCAGCATTAATCCGGGCAATCCAAAGCGCCCGAAATTGTCTCTTACGTTGACGACGATCACGATACGCATATTGTCCAGCCTTGGTTACGGCTTGTTTAGCAACACGAAATACATTCTTGCGTCGACCATGATAGCCTTTTGCCTGATCAATAATTTTTTTATGTTTGGCGTGTGCGGTAACACTACGTTTTACTCTGGGCATTGCTTCAAATCCTCTCTATAAATACGGAACCATTCGGGCGACTGCCTTCTGGTCATTATCATGAACAGCAAGCATTGCACGTAACTGACGTTTACGCTTGGTACTCTTTTTGGTCAAAATATGGCTACGATGCGACTGACAGTGTTTAAATTTTCCTGATGCAGTACGTGAAAAACGCTTTGCAGCACCGCGGTTTGTTTTCATCTTGGGCATTTCAATAACTCCAATATTTCTAGTATCTTGTATTACGTATATCGCTGTTCGTATCTCGTATCTTGATATTACGTTTCACGCTTCACATTTCACGTAATACGATTTTTATTTCTTCGATGCCAGTACCATTACCATCTGTCTGCCTTCCATTTTTGGAAATTGCTCGACCATTCCATATTCTTCAAGATCGGCTTCTATCCTCTTCAACATCTTACTTCCAAGTTCTTGATGTGCCATTTCCCGACCACGAAACCGGAGTGTAATCTTGACCTTGTCACCATTGGTCAGGAATTTAATCAAATTCTTTAACTTAATATAATAATCGCCGTCTTCTGTTCCAGGTCTGAACTTGATTTCCTTAACCTGTATCTGCTTTTGTTTCTTTTTAGCAGCATGCTTTTTCTTATTCTGATCGAATACATATTTGCCGTAATCCATGATTCGGCAAACGGGTGGCTCTGCATTGGGCACTATTTCTACCAAATCTAATTCGGAGTCCTCAGCGAGTTGTTGAGCTTCATTAATTGACACGACACCAACCTGTTCGCCTTCTGCATTTATTAACCTCACCTCCGGTGAAGTAATATCTTCATTAAGGCGTGTCTTCTTTTCTACGCTGATAAATTAATCCTCCAAATTAGCACGGCCGAGGCACGCGATATCCTTATTAAGAAGTTGAATCAGACTGTCCAGAGACATTGCCCCTAGATCCTCGCCTTCTCGCGTACGCACGGCCACAGTATTATCATCTTGTTCACGCGCGCCGAGAATAATCTGGTACGGAACGCGTTGCATTGCGTGGTCGCGGATTTTAAGCCCGATCGTTTCATTTCTCAAGTCGCCTTCGACCCTAAAGCCCTGGTTTTTCAAGATTTCTGACACTTTTTTCGCATACTCACTTTGATTTTCAGTAATTGATATCACTACGGCCTGAATTGGGGCCAGCCAAACCGGGTATGTGCCTGCATAATTCTCGATCAAAATACCTATAAATCGCTCCATTGAACCAACAATGGCACGATGGAGCATGACTGGAACCTGCCTGGAACTGTCTTCACTAACATAACTTGCACCAAGCCGCCCAGGCATGGAAAAATCGACCTGGATCGTCCCGCATTGCCATACCCGACCAATACAATCCTTTAGTGAAAAGTCAATCTTCGGCCCATAAAATGCCCCTTCTCCCGGCTGTAATCCCCACTCAAGGCCCTTGTTATTCAATGCTAATTCAAGTGCTTGCTCGGCTTTATCCCAGACTTCATCACTCCCCACCCGGTTTTCTGGACGAGTCGAAAGTTTAATAATGACATCATCAAAGCCAAAATCCCGATAGACCTCAAACAGCATATCGATAAATTTTGATACCTCGTCCTGAATCTGATCCTCGGTACAGAAGATATGAGCATCATCCTGGGTGAAATTACGTGCACGCATTAATCCATGTAAGGTGCCTGATGCCTCATTTCGGTGACAGGAGCCATATTCAGCCAGGCGTAATGGCAATTCCCGATAACTTTTTAAACCCTGGTTGAATACCTGAATGTGACAGGGACAGTTCATTGGCTTGATTGCATACTCGCGACTCTCAGAACTGGTAGTAAACATATCATCTCTGAATTTATCCCAATGCCCTGAACGTTCCCATAAACTTCGATCAACAACTTGTGGTGTATTGATTTCCTGATAACCATGCTCCAACATCTTCGAACTGATATATTGTTTCACAACTTTATAAATTGCCCAGCCCTTCGGATGCCAAAATACCATACCCGGGGCCTCTTCCTGAAAATGAAATAGATCCTGTTTCTTGGCTAACTTTCTGTGGTCACGTTTTTCCGCCTCTTCCAGGCGTCTCAAATAAGCCTTGAGAGACTTTTTATCCTGCCAGGCGGTACCATAGATACGTTGAAGCATTTCATTATTGGAATCTCCCCGCCAGTATGCCCCTGCCAGTTTCATCAATTTAAAGGCTTTAATCTTTCCTGTACTTGGTACATGCGGACCGCGGCACAAATCGGTGAATTCACCCTGGGTATAAAGAGAAAGCTCTTCATCTTGCGGGATCGATTCGATGATTTGCGCTTTGTATTCTTCACCCATATCTCGAAAGAACTTAACCGCTTCATTTCTTGTTTTAACAGAACGTGTAACAGCAAGATCGGCTTTTGCTAATTCCAACATCTTTTTTTCTATCTTAATCAGGTCATCAGGTGTAAAACCGGGTTCGTAGGCATAGTCATAATAAAAACCGTCTTCAATGGTTGGACCAATTGTGACCTGTGCTTCCGGGTAAAGCTCTTTAACAGCTTGTGCCATAAGATGGGCACATGAATGCCGAATCATCTCTAAACCTTCCGGGTCACGATCGGTTATAATCCTTAATTTACTATCATTTTCAATGAGATAGGATGCATCGACAAGTTTGTCATCGACCATCCCACCCAGAGTTGCCTTGGCCAGACCTGGACCGATTGATTCTGAGACTTGCATGACAGTCAACGCTTGTTCAAATTCGCGCTGACTATTATCCGGTAACGTAATCGTGGGCATAACTGCTCCTTGTAGAGGCTATTCGGTAATAAGTGAACCGTCTGCAAATGCTCTTTTTCGCTTCGATTCATTATTACCGAATAGCCTCTTAATCAGTGGTGACCCCCACAACAGGTCACGTGTATAAAGGATTGTGGTCTAAATCTGGATTTAGGGGATAGGTTATAGGGGGTGGTAAATCTATTACAACTAACCATTCCCTAATCCCTACACCCTAATCCCTATTAATTGGTAGGCACGATTGGACTCGAACCAACGACCCCTACCATGTCAAGTTCATTTCTACAGCTACCCTATCCTTATGAAATATAAAGAGAAATTTCTATTTTGGGGTAGTGCAACAAGGGACAAGATAGTACAAGTAAATACAACAAGATACAAAATTATTTTCCTAAATTTTTTAGTGTATTAATACCCTCTATATTAATGTGTAAATACGGCATTATAGAAAAATTGGAGTACTTATAAAAAAGGCCGCATAT
>CAYMPA010000093.1:0-12247 GCA_964392105.1 uncultured Enterobacteriaceae bacterium | reverse complement strand
GGCAGCTAGGGTTTGTGGAATTTCCAAAGTTGGATAAATGGTCATATTGCCTCCTCTCAAAGATTATTATTCAAATATGAATAGAATTGTAATTATCATGTGGCCGCTCGTGACCTGCCACAACATAATATAGCGACATTCGCCTATAATACAGGTCTTTTAATAAGTGGGGTCAGATACAACTTTTTTAATTTCCAGAATCAAAAGGGGTATCTCAGACAACGGTTATACATAATAATAAAATTGTTGCGTAGTGCGCAACATGCTATATTTGATAAATGATTAAATCGTTCAGGCACAAGGGACTGCGCCGGTTTTATGAGAAAGGCAGCATGGCTGGTATTCAGGTTTCTCATAAGAAAAAGTTGAGGCTTCAACTATTTGCACTTGATACAGCCAAAACAATTGAGGATATGGATATCCCCGGATTTAAACTCCACGCGCTCAAAGGTGAACGAAAAGGAATATGGTCAATTTCTGTTAGTGGAAATTGGCGAACGACATTTGAATTTAAAGATGGAAATGCTTACATCGTTGATTATGAGGATTACCACTAATGGCTATGCATAACCCGCCACATCCAGGTGAATTTATTAAGGAAGTCTATATCTCTCCTTATGGATATAGTGTGAGAAACATTGCTGAAAATCTCAATGTTTCTCCTTCTACTTTAACTCGGCTCTTGAATGGCAAGAGCAATATATCTCCAGAGATGGCCTTGCGTTTGTCGAAATCATTGGGTCGCAGCCCTGAGAGTTGGTTGGCAATGCAGGATCAATATGATTTGTGGCATGCCAGAAGGAACGTAAGCCTTAAGAAAGTGAAAAAGCTCAAATTGTCTGCTGCATAATAAGTAGCATATTTCATCAATGAGTCAGAGTACTTGAAATGTTAATGGTGAAGATGGTTGTTATTGCTTAACTATGTGTCCACGAAAGTGGGGGGGGGATCTCAGAGTCCTTTAACCTCATTATCAAAAGTGTGTTACTCAGAAGGGACTTCCTCTGTTTTTGCAGGGGTTTCCTCAGTTTCTGTGGAAACTGCTTCCGTTTCTACTTCCTGCCCTACACAATCAAATGCAACTACTCCTAATTCAGCAGTTTCATCAGTTACATATTTAGCATTATTGGTGTTTTTTTGACATTCCTTTTGCGCCATATAATAGGCTTCAGTAAAATATTTCGGTTGCGCTTTAATTACGACCTTGTCATCTGTAGCTGATTTAATTGAAGCTTGATTGCTACAACCAGTAATCAACACAATAAAACAAAAAATGAGAAATAAATTTCTATATCGAGTGTTCATGTTTATAGTTGTAAACCTATTTAAATATTAAATCTGATTTATAGTCTGTATGTAAATATATACTAAGTAAATCGTATTTAAAATTGATTTATAATTAATTAAACAATTAAAAAAGAGTATTGGAGTAGAGTATGGCTGGAGGTTGGTCAAAAGACGGGGCGGTGCAGGATCAAATTAATGCCAGTGTTAAAGATGCAATCAAGCTGGCCAAGAGTCGCTTGCCCGTTGGCGAAAGTTTAACACATTGCGAGGAATGCGGTGTCGAGATTCCGGATGCACGTCGCAAGGCTGTCCAGGGTGTTCGCTTGTGTGTTGCTTGCCAATCAGAACATGACAAGCAGCAGACTATAAATACTGGCTATAATCGACGCGGCAGTAAGGACAGTCAATTGCGATAAAATTTAATAATTATAAGGGGCAGCGCCCTTTAATTGTTCATGGACTATAATCTTATTTAATATGTATCTTCGAAAAGTCGTTATCTTTATTATCTGTTTTTTCCTTTATGGCTGCAGTGATTACCAATCAGGCTATAGAGATGGTTATGGTGAGAATGATAGTAAACAATGGATCGTGTTTGGAAGAGGTGGATACCTCAACGGATATCATTCAGGTCAAGCAGAGAAATTTCAGGAAGACTGGGTTTCTGAAAATCCTGTTGAAACAGATGCACTACATTGTCCAGCTATCATAGTTCGCGCTGATCCACTCATGTTTCTACCACCTGAATACAAAGAAATTGCGCCAGACATTTATAGTAAGTAATCGAGGACAGGTCGATATCGGCATCCTGCCTTGTTCAACATAAGTAGGTCCATATACTTAACCACGTTTTTAATTTAAAGCGTCGGAGCCCTTTAATTTATTAGCCACTCAAGTGGCAGATCTATGCAATCGACCACGTTATAATGAATCCAATGAAATCAATATCGGCACATAGTTTAATTGTCTGCCTGATTATTTCAATTGGTTATCTGCCTCCTGTTCATGCGGTGACTGATGCAGAACTGGAGGCATTGGAAAAGCAACTGGAACAACAGGAGGCGGAAGAAAAAAAGCAGGTTGAGAGAGAAAGGAACGAGAAAGCGGCGGCAGAGGCTAAACGAAAAGCAGATCAAAAACGCGAGATAGAAGCCGAGCAGAATAGAAAGGAGCAGGAAGAAGTTAATCATTTTGCCGAGGCAGAAGCAAAGAAAAAGGCAGAAGAGGCCAGGTTTGCTGAGATAGAACGGCAACGACTGGAAGATGAGAATAAGAAGAAAGCCGAGGAAGAAAAACGAGCATATTTTTTTCAGTACATAAGGCATGCCGAATCGGCGATGGACAATAAAGATTATAAAGGAGCTTTGAAAAACTATACGCAGGCACTGGAAATTTTACCAAGTGATTCTGAAGCGCTTGCAGGCCAATCCAGAGCGAAAAAGTTATTAGACGCTTGTGCTGTTCTGGTTGGGGAATGGGACTGGTCTTTTGATATTTTCGTTACTATTAACGCAGATGGCAGTATGTCATCCAGGGCGTTGATTCCAAATCATGGAACCTGGGAATGTACTGATCCATTGCAAGGCAAATTCACATTACGTTGGGTAGTGGGCGGCTGGGTGGAAAGGATAGCCATGTCCGATGATGGAAATACCTTGAATATTAGGAACAATATAGACTTTCGTTATCAAGCTTGGCGCAAAGGAACAAAGAAATTCGATCCTTCAAGAGAAATTAAATTATAACGATAGGTAAATTCGGAGTCAGGTCTTGCATCAACGCACTTCTGACCCTGGCGATTTTCCAACGAGTGATTGTATGAATTCGTTAGGGCAATTCGTAAAATACTTGATTACAATTCATGATCAAATTTTCGGAGAAAACGTGTGATCGGTGCTATTGCCGGGGATGTCATAGGATCGGTGCACGAGGGCTTGTCGGTGAATACGAAAGATTTTCCGCTCTTCGTGTCCAGATCTACATTCACGGATGACACGGTGCTCAGTATCGCAGTCGCCAGCGCTATTCGAGAGGGTGTGGAATTCGGTGCATCAATTCGGCGATGGGGACGCCGCTACCCGTATGCCGGATATGGTGGCTGGTTTCACGAATGGCTTTTCAGTCAAGATGCACCGCCCTACAACAGTTTTGGAAACGGATCGGCAATGCGGGTAGCAGCCGTAGGGTGGGCATTCGATGAACTGGATGTTGTTGTGCGTGAGGCGACCAAAAGTGCAGAAGTAACCCATAACCACCGCGAAGGGATCAAAGGTGCGCAGGCAGTTGCAGCAGCAATTCTATTTGCTCGTACTGGCCAGACTAAGGATGCGATTACTGCATTACTATCCGACCAGTTCGGATACGATTGCAGTATGAAATTGACCACTCTCCGAGAACGACAAGGCTTCGATGTGACATGCCAGGGAACGGTACCGGCCGCGGCAGTTGCATTCCTCCAATCAACGGATTTCGAGGATGCCGTGCGCAACGCCGTTTCTTTCGGTGGTGATACTGACACGTTGGCATGCATTGCCGGCGCTATGGCTGAAGCATACTACGGTGGGGTGCCTCTGGAGATACAATCGGAAGTGTTGCGTCGTCTGGATGGTGCGTTACGTACTGAAGTCATGGCTTTTGCCAGAGAGTATGGTATTCCCATCGTGGACATCAAATAATGGGAGACAGGTCGATATCGGCGTCGTGCCTCGACATAAGTATGGTCACTTTGGACTCCTGTCCTTTTTCGATACTAATACACACCCCTCAAGTGGGCTATTTTCAGTACCCCCTTGAGGGGTATACCGAGGTCCATGTAGGCGTCTATGACATCCATGCACTTCGGTTAGATGAGACTTTATTTATTACTATCCCTCGGTTAATTATACATCCGCATTTATCTTTATATGCCAGGGTTCATAACGCACTCCCAACTGGTTGTCCTGTGGATAGCGCAGTTTTAGATACCCCAGTTCAGAAAGTCTTTTATATACCTCTGTTTCAGTAAAATGCCCGGTAAAATTTAACTTACCGTAGCCTGCCTGCCCTACATCAAAATCACCATTACCGTGAAATGAGTAGCCGGGGGGAGCAAGTGATCGGGATGCAAGCGATAGATTGCCATCACTGTTGTATACCTTGTTTAGAAACAACAAAAACTGTTTCATTACGCTACGAATTCCGGAAGTCAGGACAACCTGATCTCCCAGCTCTTTTTTTATGTTTTCAAATATTTCAATTGATCTTTCTTTATAAAGATAATTGCCGCTATACGGGATTTTAATGACATCTTTCTTTTTGACCTGATCGGTAATTTCTTTTAACGGTTTTTCCCCCAAAAAGCCGTATCTCTGGCCATCTTCGTAGAAGGTTATTTCCATAAATCGGAGTTCCCGTTTGGTAAACTTACCGACCTTGGAATAATTGCGGGCAAGTGACAATCCGTCTGGAAAATTTAAAATATTAAAATTACCATGTCCCACCAGTTTCTGAAGACGTCTCAGACGCATTACTGTTGATTCGAATGTAGTATAGAGATTACTGTCTATCAGAACGTCATCTTCGTGCGGTACATTAAAGTTCTGTATCTTGTGTAGATAATCTTTGAGTTCATCGTCCGGGACTGATTTTACACCTGCAAAATAACTCTGGATTGTCCTCGCCAATACGTCCTGAGCAATACCTAGTCCAATACTCCCCAAGCCCAGGACTTTTAATAAATACCTTCTCTTCATGTTTCTAAACCATCGAGATTTGTCGTTCTTATTAATATCTCAAGCATAACAGTTTTTTTCATAATTTAAGAATTAAAGAGGTCAGGTTGAAGCATACTGAAAAGAAGTACATTGAATTTAAGCAACATTTTTCATTCTCTCAAGCTGTCCGGGTGTTTGAATCATCGGCGAACCAGTCAGGATCCTGCATAGCATCTTCCACCGTCGTAAGTTTCATCTTTTCTTCATCCACAAGAAGACAGTAGCAGGGTGATTCAGTCCATGCACCCAGATTGATGTAACGGATGCCTTCACAGAGGGTGTCTTCGGCAAAATGGACATGACCGCAAGCCACGGCCTCGAAGTTTTGTATATTTGCTTGCTCCACTGCGCAGTTCATCACCTTTTTGCGAAGGAAGTTGTATAAGGGTTTAAATTTCTTGGCATAGTCTGCAACGTGAACGGGATCAGCGCCGAGTTGCATTCGAAGCTTGTGGAAGAACCTGAAGATCTTGATGAACCAACGATTCCGGGGCATGACGGTATCAAACGTGTCACCATGGGAAATAAACAGACGTTTGCCAATTGCGTATGAATTTACAAACTGGATGTTTCCGGGTGCCTCCGGACGGTAGCCTTCATCGTGATTGCCCTCGATCCAGATCACCTGTTCATGGGATGCACGTTTTCGAAGGGAAGCCAATGCTGCCAGTTCATCATTCGATAGAGACCGCCCAGGTGCATCAATTGTATCGCCCGCAAGGATAAGCGTGATTGATCTATTCAAGCGTTGGACCATCGCCGTAAACTGGCGGCACTGGCTGAAGTGATTGCCCAGATGAAGGTCACTTGTAACGAGGTATCGCATGTGTCTCCTGATCATTGACTGGTATGAATGCAGCGCCCAGCTATTACTCTTTCATGGGCGAGGTTGACAATCTCAGAATGATCAAAGGCTAACTTTGGTAATTCATTCATGCTAAACCATCTAACTGCTTCGGCATCCGTCGCTGCATGAAGTTGAATTATTTCGGAAGGAATTAAAGCGTAGTACGCTACGGTAATCACGCGTTCTCGTGGGTCACGTTGTGGTGCTCCGAAAGTATATAGCTGTTCCAGGTTGATACCTGTTATTCCAGTCTCTTCTTTTAACTCCCTTCGTGCTGCTGCATCAAGACTTTCATCCACATCAACAAAACCACCGGGCAAGGCCCATTTCCCATTATATGGCTTATTAGCTCGTTTAATCAGCAGTAGCTTAAGTTGATTATTTCGCATGGTTAAAATAACAATATCAACAGCAACTGCTGGATGAGGATAATCGTAACTGAACATAAGTTTTTATCTTAATATAATATTTATATATTAGCTTAGTGTATTAAATACACTAATCTCTGGTCCAAGTGTAGTTAGTGAGAGTTATGCCTTAGAATCGAGGGGGTAGAGAACTTGAAATATTAATGCAGCCTAAATTACTAATTCGCCATACACACTAATTAAGATGAAATGAAATTAATATTATCACTCTTCATTATATTATTACTGAGTCTTTCAAGCGCTTACGCAGTGACGCTAAATGTGGTTGAAGATTTCGGCAATAATCCAGGCGATATCAAAATGTATAAATATATCCCTGAGGACATGCCCACAAATGCTCCCTTAGTGGTTTCCTTGCATGGCTGTCGTCAGGATGCTGAAACGTATTCCAATGTTGGCTGGAGAGCACTGTCAAATGAGTGGAAATTTTATATTATCTTTCCCGAACAAAATATCAGTAATAATATTTATAGATGTTGGAACTGGTTCCAGGCCGACGATATCAAACGTGACCACGGTGAAATCAAATCAATTATTGAGATGATCGATAAAATGAAAGCTGACTATTCTATAGATGCTAGTCGTATCTATATAGAGGGGCTCTCATCTGGCGGTTGGATGGCCCCAGTAATGTTAGCGTCCTATCCAGATGTGTTTGCAGGGGGAGCTACCAATGCGGGTGGACCTGCCTTTTGTGCCCGGACTGCAAAATATTTCTGGGACGTTTTTGGGTGGTGGAATTTATACTTCGGTGGTTTGAGTTCAAAAAAATGCATGGATGGAACTGATAAATCACCTGGTGAGTGGGGCGATCTGGTGCGGAACGAGGGTTATAGTGAGTTTAGTGGACGTTGGCCTATCATTTCTATTTGGCAGGGTTCTGCCGATAATATTGTCAACAAGATCAATCAGCAAGAGATCGTAGATCAGTGGACCAATATTCATGGTATTGATCCGATACTCGACATAGAAGAAAAGTTAGGCCCCAACTCCAGTGTTATTCATAATGAATATCATAACAATGAAGGCACAGTCCTTGTTGAAACTTATTTGATCCCGGGTATGACGCACGGTACTCCAATAGCAGTAGATTCTGAACATAGTTGTGGAGAGGAGGGTGAATACATTCTTAATGAAGGACTATGTGCGGTACGTCAGATTGGTCTCTTTTGGGGATTGGATAAATGAAATCAAAAATACTTGAATTGATCAGGATCAGGTCTTCGGTAACTGATCCTGGCGTTACTCTACATCTTGCACACCCCTCAAGGGCACCCGCAGGGCATAAAGGTACCGAGGTCCATGCAGTCGTGAATCTTGAAATCTAAAAAGATAAAGGAAATGTAAAATGACCAAAGCAGATACGGTAGTCGTGCTGGATTTTGAGACGACGGGTCTTTCTCCTGATTATGGCGATCGTGCAATCGAAATAGGGGCGGTGCGTATTGAGAATGGGGAAGTAAAAGAACGCTTCCAGGAATTAATGAATCCCGGTCGGCGTATTAATATCTTTATTGAAGATTATACGGGCATTACCAATGGGATGTTGAAAGATGCACCACCTTGTAGTGAAGTTATGGATAAATTCGCTGACTTTATTAATGGCTATAATCTCGTTGCACACAATGCTTCTTTTGATAAGCGCTTTCTCGATGCAGAGTTAGGTAAGATATCCAGGAATTATTCAGGTCAATTCGTCTGTTCAATGCTTATGGCGCGAAGAATTTATCAAGATGCCCCTAATCACAAGTTAGGTACTCTGGTAGAGTACGCGAACATTCCTTCTGACGGTGTATTTCACCGAGCCTTATACGATTCTGAAATGACGACAAAACTATGGTTGGCTATGCTTGACGATATCAGTGAACAGTACGATATAAAATCAATTCCATTTAGACTAACGCAAAAATTAACAAATACGCCTAAACATGATGTTAGCGAATTTCTGCAGCGTTGGTAAAAGAGTTTGGAAATAGAATGATATCCATCCCTGATGATGAGATTGAGCTTTCTGCAATTCGGGCACAGGGTGCTGGAGGGCAGAATGTTAATAAAGTCGCCTCGGCAATTCATCTTCGTTTTGATATCAAAGCATCTTCACTGCCGGCCGTTCTTAAGCAACGTCTGTTGAAGTTAAAAGATCGACGTATTAGTCGGGAGGGTGTGATTATTATTAAGGCACAGCAATTTCGAACTCAGGATAAGAATCGGAATGATGCGCTTGAGCGATTACAAGAAATAATTGATGCTGCGGCTGTTGTTCAGAAAGTAAGACGACCAACCAAGCCAACTAAAAGTTCTAAGAAAAAGAGATTGGACAGCAAAACTCATCGGGGCAAAACAAAAGCGTTGCGGGGTAGGGTAGCGGAGTAATACCACGCGAAATAAAGGGGCAGAGACCTTTATTTCTTCATTGTTGATCACTTTCTTCGTTTACAACAACGTATATCTTTTACCAATTTCTAGCTATTATTGATTATAGTGAGACTTTTTTTGTTACATAGAACTTAGTAGAAATCTCTCTCAATATAAAGGTTAATCGTGTCTCATTTTTTCTAAAGGAGATCAACGATGATTGAATATCAACGTTTATTATGTCCAATAGATTTTTCTGATATCTCGAATCTTGCCTTTCAAGTTGCGGTAGATCTTGCTGAACGATTTAAGGCGGACTTACATGTTATACATGTATTCCAATTACCGGCATCAACGTTTCCAGAAGGAATTTATTCTGCGCCAGATGATGATATGGAAGATAAGATTGAAGGCCAACTTTTAAACAGGCTTGATGAATTTATTAAGAATAACGCTACATCAAAAATCAACATTACGAGCAATTTGTATGAAGGAATCCCCCATGTTGAGATCATTAGCGCTGCTGATGAAAACAATGCCAATTTGATTGTAATGGGCACTCATGGCAGAACCGGTCTTTCCCATGTCCTTTTAGGAAGTGTTGCTGAACGTGTAATACGCACATCAAGTGTTCCCGTTCTTTCAGTGAAGAAATAAAAAAGCCCCGCAGTTAGCGAGGCTTTTTTCAGACAAAAAAACTGTCTGGTCTGGTCTATTGAGCAACCACGTTGGTTGCACTGGGTCCTTTAGCACCCATCTCGGTATCAAAGCTCACACTCTGACCCTCGGCAAGTGATTTGAATCCATCAGCATTGATGGAGCTATGATGAACAAATACATCAGCGCTGCCGTCAGCCGGCGAAATAAATCCAAAACCTTTACTATCGTTAAACCATTTTACTGTACCTGTAGCCATTTTTGGTTACCTCATTAAATTATTAAAAAACAATGTATTAGCATGCATATTGTTGACGAAGAATTACGGAAGGGTCTGCTGTTATACACTGCGAGGAACTACCGGGTACCGCTACAAAAAACTGCTAATGGCCGCACCATATAGCAATCAGCACTGGAAAACCATCTTTTTATCTGGCTCTGGCTGTATTTATCAGATATAAAACTCTCGACAATCTGGCAATCGTTAATACTTCTTGTCTTAATAGTAATCTGCAAGCTGACCTTTCCGACACAATTTATCGGGTCTAAGCCAGCGCCTTACTCATTTAAATTCCAGCAGAATTAACAGGTAATAATTTATAAGTGAATACATCGTGATTGGTTTTGAGTAGAATGCTAAACGGGTATGTAGACATACATACTAATCATCCCCAATCTGGAGAATAACCATGTCGAAAGAACGGAATAGTAGCAGAGAAGCCATGAAAAAACCTGTCCTGTCTTTGAAAGAAAAACGTGCGGCAAAAAAAGCCAAGAAAAATACCAGCTCCACCTTTATCGCATCGGAAAAGAAGTGATTTTCTTGAGGTTCGGGGACAAGTCTTCATTATTGCTTGATCCGAGATACTGTTATTTTTTCAAATATCCCATCGCTGCATTTTTCCCGCATGGTCTCTTCTAAATCGATACATGAGTTGTCTACCTGACTAAGTGGATGATCTATTTATTAGGGGAAGCTCAGAGTCCTTTAATTTTCTGTACCAAGGATTGCAATTTTTAAGTTATACTTTTATAGGTGTTTTGTTTACAAAATTAACAAGATAATGTGGAAAATAGTGTGACGTATATTCAACATCGTAGTATAAGCCAGCCCAAAAGTGGCCGAAGATTACTGGGTTACCGCAGAAATCTGGATGTACTACATGATCCAGAACGTAGGGATGGAGAGGAAAGAAGAATTCTGGCAGACAGAAGAAAATGTATCTAAAAAGGTTGGGGGCCGATTTTCGGTAACTGCACCCGGCGTTACTCTACCTCCTGCACACCCCTCAAGGGTACCCACAGGGCATAAAGGTACCGAGGTCCATGCAGTTGTGTATTAATGTACTTCATTATACTGCATTGCAATATATCTACCCTGGTAAAAAGTGACACTGGTTAATAACCAGATAAATGACCATCTGTAAACGCTTATTTAAATCACAAGTAATCGACTTTATTATTGCTTGATCCGAGACACTTTTATTTTTTCAAAATTCCCATCGCTGTATTTTTTCCGCATAGTTTCTTCTAAATCGATACATGAGTTGTCCAGCTGTCTAAGTGGATGGTCTGTTTTATAAGTACTGAAATATTTCTATTTCACCACTATTGGGTGAAATATCGACTAGTTTTTTTAGGTTTTGGAGCAATACTGACAATGGACAAAATCAGATAAGCAGGAGATTAAGCACTAATATGGGCTTTCATTTGATGTTTAAATGTACATTTTTTATCGACTTGAAATATAAATATCTTATTGAAAATAATATAAATATTATTATATGACTATCTAGATGACCATATTCCTTTTTAGGATTTTTACAACTGCCCATGCTCACCCACTACACAGGGATCATCATCTTAATGAACTTAAAATGTATAAAATTTATAGCTTGAGATTTATGCTTACAATCGAAAGAAATTCTATTTTGACCAGGTTAATGACTATTATTTTTCGTGTTTCATGATCTTCATAGATTACTTGAACATTGGAGAATAATGAATCTTCACTCATAAAGTAGAAATTGATTATTAGCGATTTCTGGACAATTCACCAGAAATGAAAAATACTTTAATGACTATAACAATGACCATAAGGATAAGTGATGAATACTGTAAGTGTGGCTGATGCCAAATCACATTTGAGTGAGCTCCTTGCTCAGGTTGAGGCAGGTGATGAAGTGATGATTACGCGGCGGGGTAAACTAATTGCCCGTATGGTTGGAGTCGGGAAAAAATGTAAACCACTGCTATCACTAGCTGATTTTCGTAGCAAGCACCCTAAATCAAAGACAGACCTGACAAAATTAATTCGTAAGGTTTAAAGCTGGAACCGGTTGGATGGTTTACCTTGAGACCAGTTTCATCGTGCCGCTTGTCTTGCCTGATAACAGCAGCGCTGATATTGAACGATTTTTACTCTCACTTCCCACCGGGAGTCTGCTAGTTAACCATTGGTCACGTGTTGAGTTTGCGAGTCTTTTGGGCCATTTGAACCGGGCCACGGAAATGAATAGTCGACATTGCTCAGAGGCGATGAAGATGTTCGAGCAGATTCTGAGTGATTCATTCCAGTTGGTTACACCCGACATCATGGATTTGAAATTAGCGGCTGAGATCCTGGAGGGATATTATATTGACTTGAATGCATCGGAGGCACTGCATTTAGCTGTTGCACGTAATAAAAATGTCGAGTCGTTTCTGACATTAAATGAGAAACTGATAAATGAAGCAAAGTCTTATAAGTTATCAACCGCTTGGTGGTAAAGATAATCCACTCAACTCCATTGCAGTAGCTTGAATTGATCGGGGTCAGGTTTTCGGCAAAGCTTCCTCGACTCTGTTTCGAAAAAGCTTCCGCTCTTCGGCAACTGCTCCTGCGTTGCTCTACCTGCGCGCATCCCTGCGCTTGTGCTCAC
>CAYMPA010000092.1:0-12348 GCA_964392105.1 uncultured Enterobacteriaceae bacterium | reverse complement strand
TAGCCCCTAGCCCCTAGCCCCTAGCCCCTAATATTGGATCAGGCAGGCTCTTGATTGTTTCTTCGATCCAGGTTTCAACTTCTTCTGTGATTTGTTTAGCATTTTTGTTGGCAGGATCAATGACAGGACCAATTACCAATGTAATTATTCCGGGCTTTTTTAACATGCTGTTTCGTGGCCATAAGTAGCCGGCATTATGGGCAACCGGTATGACTTTGGCGCCAGACTTTTCAGCAAGTAGTCCACCACCCGGTAAGTATTTCCCCTTTTCTCCGGGAGTAACCCGTGTTCCTTCTGGAAAGATAATCACCCACAGGTTTTGTTTTAACCGCTGGCAACCCTGTTCAACGATTTGCCGGAATGACTTTATTGCTGAACCACGATCGATTGCGATCGGTTGCATGGAAGCAAGACCCCACCCATAAATCGGAATCTTTAATAATTCGCGTTTGAGTATCCATACCTGTGGAGTAAAGATGAGTTGTAATGCCAGGGTCTCAAAGGCAGATTGATGTTTGCACATGACGATGCATGTCTTATCCGGAATATTGTTCCGGCCTTCTACTTTATAATGCACATTGCAACAGATTTTCAACCACCAGAGATTAAAAATTGCCCAACGGGTAATCAGGTAATAACGTATTTTAAAATTTAATGGAAATGCAATAACACCAAGAGGCGCAAACAGTAATGTGCTAGTAACTTGACCAATATAAAAAAGCAACGAACGGAGAAACAGCATTATCCTGAATACCGCAGTTGAACAGGGAGTTTGCGGGAGACCTCAGCGTGCCAGGTAAGGCATCGCTTGCCGGTAATGGCTATTCCCTTGCCAAAAGCGATAACGCAGGATGGTGTGCTGAGATTTTTTGCAAACCCCTGTAGTGGTGTTAAATTCACACTTTGGGTAAATAGAAAATGAATGTAAAAAAAAGACATATTATTTTACGTCAGAAATTAGCGGTCAACTGCGGTTTTTAGGATTACTGTTTGGGAATCACCATTTCATTTACAAACGAATCAAGATCGTCATAAACTGGAATCCCATCCGGAACCAGACCTTGATCGATCTCAGATTGACCTTTGCCGGTACGAACAAGTACAGGTTTTCCTCCAGCGCTTTCAATAGCCTTGATATCGGTCATTTTGTCACCAATACAATAAACTTTATTTAATGGTATTCGTAATCGTTCCGATACGTCATTATAAAGTCCGGGTTTGGGTTTACGACAACCACAATTATCTCTTGGTAAATGAGGACAAATGAAAATGGCATCAATAACACCGCCATACTGTGCAAGATGTGTATTCATCTTGATATGGATCGCATTGAGTGTTTCGATAGTGAATAATTTTCTACCAATACCGGATTGGTTGGTAACGACAACAATCTGGTAGCCATTTTGTGACAGTCTTGCAATTGCTTCAAGGCTGCCAGGGATGGCAACCCATTCTTCCGGGGACTTGATATAGTCATCGGAATCTTCATTAATTACACCATCCCGGTCGAGAATGATAAGTGTCATAATTAACCCTGTAGTTTAGAAATGTCTGCCGTTTCCAGAAATAATTCACTCAAATTACTAAGTAATGCCAGACGATTATTTTTAATTTCAGGATCGTCACACATTACCATCACATTATCAAAAAAACTGTCCACACTATCACGTAATCCAGCCAATTCAGTTAATGCAGATTTGTAGTCACGGTTATTGATCATTGGTGCAACTCTTTGTTGATACTCTTTCAATGATTTTGCCAGATTAATTTCGGACTCTTCAGCAAGTAAACCATCGTTAATCATATTATTATTGGTGATATCCGATTTCCTGAGTATATTATTAATACGTTTATTTGCTGCAGCCAGGCTTTCAGCTTCTGCCAGTTTCCTGAATTCAGTCACCGCTGTCAGTCTATGATGAAAATCAAGAGGTCGGGTTGTATTAATTGCGAGTACAGATTCAAATGTATCTGGACTCACATCTTCATCAAGGTAATAACGGCGCAAACGTTCCATTAAAAAATTATAGACATCATCAATGTAATTCCTGGCACTAATATCTTCCGGATAATTTGATGCTGCCAATTCAAGTAATTCTTTTAAATCAATATCAAGATCGCATTCAATAATAATGCGTAACAGACCTATTGCTGAACGACGTAAACCAAACGGGTCTTTATCACCGGTTGGCGCCTTACCGATGGAAAATATGCCAACCAGGCTATCAATCTTTTCGCTAACTGCAAGACATTGGCCGAGTATAGTTTTGGGTAAGTCATCACCGGCAAAACGGGGCTGATAATATTCTTCCAGTGCCGCGGTAACTTCAGTATCTTCACCACCTGCTTCAGCATAGTAACGTCCCATGGTGCCTTGTAACTCCGGGAATTCATACACCATTTCAGTAAGTAAATCACAAAGGCATAATTCAGCAGCACGCCTGGCTGCGCTAACATCGGCATTCATAGATTTTGCCAAAGCTGAAACAATATTAATCAGGCGTTCAGATTTTTCATGTAATGTCCCCAGTTGTTTTTGGTAAACGACTTTTTTCAAGGTTTCAATATGATTTGCCAGGCCATGTTTTAAATCCCGATCCAAGAAAAAGGCGGCGTCAGCCAGTCTTGGTTGTATAACGCGTTCATTACCCAGTTTAATTAATTCCGGTTTCTTACTTTCAATATTTGCAACACAGATAAAACAGGGTAGTAAGTTGTCTTGATCATCAACGACAGGAAAATATTTTTGATTATCTTGCATGGTGGCAATCAACACTTCTTTTGGTAAGTGTAGAAAGTCGGGATTGAATTCACCTGCGAAACTCACTGGCCATTCAACCAGGGAGGTAACTTCATCAAGTAGATCTGGATCAATCACAGCCTTGCCATCATTAGCTGTTGCGATTGAATCAACTTGCGATTGAATCAGGGAAAGGCGTTCATTGTAATCAGCCATAACATGACCATCTAGTCTTAACGCATCAATGTAATCCCTGGCGTTTTTGATCATTATTGCATCAGGGTGATGAAAACGATGTCCATAGCTTTCACCTCCGGAAGCCACACCCATAATCTCACAATCGATTGCATTGTCACCAAATAAAATTAATACCCATTTTATTGGACGTACAAACTCAACATCATGATCTCCCCAACGCATGCGTTTAGCAATGGGTAACCGAGTTAAGGCTGTTTTTACTATAGATGGTACTAACTCATGTGTTTGCTTGCCTTTTACAACACTATTAAAGACTAACCAGGCTCCTTTTTCAGTCTCGAGTTGTTCAAGTTGATCAACGTCTGTACCATAGGATTTGGCAAAGCCTTCTGTTGCTCGTGATGGTTTACCGTCATCATTAAATGCTGCAGACAAGGCAGGGCCACGACGCTGTTGTTCTTTATCCTGTTGTGTTATCTCAAGACCATTTACCAGTACTGAAAGTCGGCGTGGTGTTGCATACCAGTATGTATCGCTGAAATTCAAGCCTTGTTCCTGTAAAGATTTACATATCTCTTCCTTAAAGGCAGTCGCAAGTCTTTTTAATGACTTTGGTGGTAATTCCTCGGTCCCGATCTCTATTAATAAATCCTGTGTCTTACTCATAATAATTATTGGTCCCGGACGCCTATTTGGATCTCGGTACCCCCTTGAGGGGTGAGTAGGTGGTAAAAAACGTAAGGAACAAGTTTTCGAGCACACAGAGTTCACAGAGGATTAATATTTGTATAAATAAATTATCGTAAATCATTTTATGCACTTTATTCTTATAAATTTAATAAAATAAAATCATAAAACAGCATTAAGTTTGAATGACTTAATGGAAGTTTTATATTGAATATTTAGTTTAACAGTCATTGCTTTTCTCTGTGTACCCTGTGGCTTATTGATTATTTAGTAGTGGAAATCCAAGGCCTTCGCGGCTTTCTAAATAGGCTTGTGCAACAGCACGAGAGAGTGTTCTTACACGCAAGATATAACGCTGTCGTTCTGTTACAGAAATAGAACCACGCGCATCAAGTAAATTAAAGGCATGTGATGCTTTCATGGTCATTTCATATGCAGGTATTGGCAGACCTTCTTCGATCAGTTTTTGAGATTCCTGTTCACAGGTGTCAAACCAGTTAAATAATGAATCCGTATTTGCCAATTCGAAATTATAACGCGACATCTCAACTTCATTCTGATGGTAGAGATCACCATATGTCACAATGTGCTTATCATTTTGTGTCCAGATCAGGTCAAAAACACTGCTGCAATCTTGTAAACACATGGCAATACGTTCCAGGCCATAAGTCATCTCACCGGTAACTGGTTCGCAATCCAGACCTCCCACTTGTTGAAAGTAGGTAAATTGACTGATTTCCATCCCGTCTAACCAGACCTCCCAACCAAGACCCCAGGCGCCCAGAGTGGGAGATTCCCAGTTATCTTCAACAAAACGGACATCATGCACTCCTGTATCAATACCAATAGCTCTGAGTGAATCCAGGTAGAGTTCCTGGATATTATCCGGTGAAGGTTTTAGTAATACCTGGAACTGGTAATAATGCTGAAGTCGATTCGGATTTTCGCCATAACGTCCGTCAGTCGGGCGCCGTGATGGTTGTACATAGGCTGCTCGCCAGGGTTCGGGTCCGATTGCACGCAAAAAAGTTGCCGGGTGGAAGGTTCCTGCACCCATTTCCATGTCATAGGGTTGTGCAATGACACAACCATGCCCGGACCAGTACTGTTGTAATTCAAATATCAGTTGCTGGAAGCTCAATTGAGTCATGGAAATTTCTTTTTGCTTATTATTTTGTGACATCTACTTCAACTATTTTAGGAGCTGGAAAGTATACCGTGTGTGACAGACTATGTGTATGAAGCGATTTTATGAATTCTGTTCTCAAGGAATATTACCAAAATGCCGATAAACCGTGTATCCAAATAAATAAATGGTAAGACAAGACTTTGAGACAAATATCAATCACAGTTACCGAGACAGCTCACTGGCATGCCTTGATAGGTAAAGCTGAATATATGGCGTGTAACTTGTTACCGCATGGTATTGAAGATTACCTGGTAAGGCTGTTTATGCGTTTTGACCATGAAGAAATCTCTGAATTTCAGGAAAATCAGGATAAGGAGCGCATCATAAGCGACGAAGAGAAATTACGCCGCCTCGGCGATCAATGTCTGTTATTGTGCGGATTTTATCCTGAAGCAAGTCAGGAATATGGTGTTGCATTAGATGAATTTATATCAATGGGTGCCGAGGCCTATCAAAAGCTTGCTTCCATTGAATATGGTGAAGATGAAATGATCTTTGAATACCTGTCAGCAAATTTTGATCAGGTAGCTGAAGTACTTTGCTATATCAGCGACTTTTCCGGCACATCTGTCAAAAGACAAGCCCATAAAACGACAGAAAATTATGAAGAGCTTGCAATGGCACTTAAACGAACAGAACAAATTCCATTTAGTAGTCTTATAACAAACCGCGTTCTGAATTAGGAAAAAGAGAAATTGCCTATGTTAACACTCAGTAGTGCAAACAATCTTGATTCAGAAAGTAAAATTACCGTATTCAACAGCAAAGAAATATTAATAGCTATTGCACTTCTTATTACTGGTATTGTATTTGTTACCAGTACCTTTATATATATTGAACTGAGTGACTTTCATATAAAGGCAATAAATATACATGTAGACCCGGATACAGGAACAGTCTATTTAAGCCAACATATTCCAGAAGCTTACACTTCCACAAATTTTACATTTACATCTATTACTGGTTGAGGATAGCTGGACAACACGAATTTTTACCAAAGGAATATTAAAGGATCTGGCCCTAGACGCCGATGTAGCTGGAAATGGCAAAACAGGTCGTTATCAAGGGAATAAACGGAGACTTGTGGCCTTGTACGAATGGATTATCAGATGGTCGTCATGAGTGCAGATGATGTAATTACCTGAATTCGTGAGCACCAGGAGCAGGAATGAAAGTATCGGGTCGTTATTTACGTGATGACATGCGATGTAGGATGATTTGGAGAAATGCCTTGCTATTGGTATGGATGATTATCTGCCCAAGTCAGTGAATCTGGAAGCACTAAAAGAAATGCTGGAAAAATGGTTGAACTTGAATGAAGTGGACCAAGAGAGTGAGGAGAATGACATGAATGATCAATCTCATAATACAAGTCAGGAAATAGTGCTTGATGAAAACGTATTGAGCGAATTACGGGATATTATGGAAGATGAGTTTATAGAGGTATTGCAATTATACCTGGAAGAATCGGTTACCTTAATGTCTGATATTCATGCCGGTTTTTCAGAGGAGCCGGATAAATTATTACGCGCTGTACATACGTTAAAATCAAGTAGCAGTGATGTCGGTGCAAAATGCCTGGGTGAGATTTCGGCAAAGATGGAGGCATTGATTAAAACTGAAGATATAGATTCTGCAAAAACTCATCTGGACGATCTTCAGGAAGTATTTACTGAAACACATGGTCTGATTAATAAATATGTACAAAGTGATATGCAGGAAGCAGCAATCTCAAATTAATAGATATCAATATAATTTGAATCGACGAATGATAAAATGACTCAATATAGTAATAAAAGGATCTTGATTGTAGATGACGATGAAGACTTTCGTCGATTACTGTCGCAAATGCTACAAAAACAGGAATATATAATTCTTGAGGCATGCAACGGCATATCCGGTCTTGAAAAATTAAAGTCAGAATCACCTGACATGGTCATGGTAGATGTGATGATGCCAGGGATGGATGGTTTTGAGTTTTGTGAAAAGGCATCCGAACTTAGTTCAGAAAAACATATCCCGTTAATGATTATGACCGCACAGGATGATCAGGAATCAGTCAACCTAGCCTATGAGAAGGGTGCGACCGACTTCATAACCAAACCTGTCAACCAGGCCAAGCTAAATCACCGTGTAAGATTTTCATTGCGCGCGAGTGAAACTGCTGAAAAACTGGCGAGCAGGGAAAGACAGTTATTGTCAGCACAAAAAGTTGCAAAGATGGGTGAATGGATTTATGACCTCAGGAAAAATGAATTTCAATTTTCTGATGAGGTAGCCAATATCTTCAGTATCAATAAACAACAAAAATTGTCTTACGGTGATTTAATGAAATACGTTATTGATGATGATGTCAGTCGTGTTCATGAAGTAATGGATGACCCGAAATCAGAGAACAATAATTATAATATTGAATACACAATTAAAACTGACAAAGGTGAATCAAAACGCATCAGACAGATTATTGATGTAACAATTAATGATCCGGAAAATAAGGGCAGAATATTCGGAATCTTTCAGGATATTACTGATTTAAGAAATGCCGAGAAAAAAGTAAAGACCTTAACTTTATACGATGGATTGACAGGTTTGCCCAATCGTCAATTATTTAAACGTCTGCTTAAAAAGACAGTGGCATCATCCATGCGGCATGAACGTCGTTTTGCCTTGCTGGATATCAATCTGGATAAATTCATGCGTATTAATACCAACCTTGGTCATGATGTCGGGGATCAAATATTAATCGCTGCAAGCCAACGGCTAAATCAAACCATTCGTGATTCAGATATTCTCTATACAGATCATCATGAAAGTATATTTAGCTCGGGCATACTTGCTCATTTGGGCGGAGATGATTTCGTTATCTTGCTTAATGATATCAGGAGTGCAGATGATGCAGCTATTGTTGCACGTCGGATCAAGGAAGTTTTTGAGAAGTCATTTGATGTCCTTGAAAAGGATGTCCATATGACGGTTAGTATTGGTATCGGTATTTATCCTGATGATGGAGATAATGCAGATAATTTGTTAAAGAAGGCAAGTACTGCATTACATAATGCCAAGGACACGGGAAGAAATTGTTATCGTTTTTACACGGATGAAATGAATACCCTGTCGTTTCAGCGTTTATCGCTGGAAAACAGTTTACGTAAAGCCCTGGAACAAGAACAGTTTTTACTTTATTACCAACCCAAAATCAGTTTGCTTGATAGAAGGATTACCGGTGCAGAGGCATTAATCCGGTGGAATCATCCTGATATGGGCCTGGTGTCTCCAGCAGATTTTATCCCGATAGCTGAAAATACTGGATTAATTGTGCCGATGACAGACTGGGTAATTGCAGAAGCCTGCAGACAACTCTCAGACTGGCGTAACGATGGACTGGATATGGAATCGGTCGCAATCAATATCACTCCCGCATCATTACTGGATAAAAATATCAACGAACATGTTTTTAAACACTTGCGACTGGCCGGTATCGAAGCATGTCATCTTGATTTTGAAATTACCGAATCGGTATTAATGGAAGATATTGATGTAATACTGCCGATACTTCATGAATTCAATAACATTGGTGCTAGTATCTCTATAGATGATTTTGGAACAGGTTATTCATCATTAAGTTATCTTAAACGCTTGCCAATCTCCAAATTAAAGATTGATCAAAGTTTTATACATGATCTGATGCATAATGAAGATGATTCAATTATTGTTAATGCAGTGATTGCATTAGCACATAACCTTGGATTTCGGGTTATTGCAGAAGGCGTTGAAGAACTAGATCAACTTGAATACTTAAGAAAACATGGTTGTGATGTTGTGCAGGGATATATTTATACACGTCCCTTACCTGCTAATGAATTTTATCAGTGGTCTGTGAAATATGAATCGGATTTTATTGGTACTGAACCAGTAACAATGACGCGTTAGAACAATAATAAAAAAGGCATTTTCGGAGGCACTCTTGAAATTATTCGGTGTCTTCTGAAAAAATCTGATCATCGTCACGAATAACAATATTCGAACGTTTCTTAAGTACGTCGTATTTAAATCCTGCTATTTCGAACCACCAGTTCAATGTGCGTGCATTCAGATTGGCAACCAAGATTTTAACATCTTCAATCCTGTCTTTGTCTTCATCTTCTAATATTAAACTTTCATCATACCTGAACTCGAAGGAGGCATAAGGAATGTCATCGTATTCAAACGCGACTATATTCGCAATAATACCTTCAAATGTTGTGATGTGTGCGTGAATACTGTTTCCCTGTTCCTGCAGTTTTTCTTTTGATCGGGCACCGTTGATTTGCATATCTTGCAAGATACTACCAAACCGATTGACGATTAATTCAGAGGCAAGCTTCTTACCAAAAGGCAGGTTCTCCAGTTCAAATTGATCCTGGCCCTTTTCTTTTTTATATAACGTAAACGTATCACCATCGACATGGTCGATACGAACAGCTTTAATCGCTTCTGCAGGGATATCAAAAAGACTACGCTCAAACCAGTCTGTTTTAAAGGCAGTTATATCCAGAACACCATCTACCAGATAGGATTGATCATCATCCGGTTTACGTACATATAAGCCAGGACTACTCTGTGATGTACTACTGTGTCTTGCTTTGCCAACGATCACTTCAATAATTTTATTCTTATCATCATCTTCCAGAGTCAGTAATAGTGATGTCGTATCTTCGACCTCAGGGCCTTCCACACCAAGACGATGATAAAGCCTTGGTAGTGCGGTCTTGGGTGTATTAATTTTTAGATCCGCAGCTCCAAGTACGGTACTCTTTACTTTGTCGGGTAATGCGGGATAATCATCAAACTCATCAATAACCCAAAGATCATTTACGCGAGTAAGATTAATTGAATCATCATATCCTTTAATAAATATATGATTGACTGATTCGACCTGTTCAGCCAGTTCGGGAAAAAACGGGATTTTGTCCTTTTCCGATTGGGGTGCACGCAGCTTAACGAATATCGACGCAGTAATTATAACGATAATAGTGACAAGCGACAGGACAATGAGTTTATTTTTAAACATAGATATTGTTATGTTCTTTTATTTGCTCGGTAAATCCCGATCATCAATGCCAATAGCGTTATCAATAAAGGAATTAGTCCGATATTGATAAAGCGCAATTGTGCACCCAGTTTTTCTATATTCTTTTTCAGCTCATGTTGAACGCCACGTAATTCTTTTCTTGTTGCGAGCCGCTCATTTCTGAACTTATCAATTTCTGCTGTTAATTTATTATTCAACAAATATGATTTTTCATTACCTTGTTCTTGTTGTAACTGACGTATTTTTTTTTCAGTTCCATCAAGGCTGGCCTGTAATTCTTTTTCACGTTGGCGAAATTGTGCTTCAGCCTCTCTACGTATTACTTCTACCTTTTCAAATGGCCGTGAATATTTTCCGCGACCTCGTAAACTGATCATATCGGTATTACCTGAAAGGTTTTCAATACTGTTAATAACAAAGTCACCGTTATTAGCGATTGGTTGTGGAACAGCAACACCAAACATATTTTGTGTACGAACCCAGAAATGATCAGCCATGATATCTGTGTCAGATACCAGTATGACATTGATTTCGCCTTCACTAACGAAATCTTTATCAACCTGTTTTTCACTATCAACATCTTCAGCAGGTTTACCTTCAGGAAAAGCTGTCTTTGCCTGGCCTTTTATGCGTGCAGCAAGAAGGAGTTGTTTATCTTCTGATTTAAAGTTGTTCAGGATAACACTGGGATCACGTTGGAACAGGATTAAATCACGTTCCAGTCTGGTTGATTGTTTAGAGGTTTGAATCAATGGTGTGACGGTCATGCCTTTATCTTCTTTAACCTCAATCGACCCAACTGTACCCATATGTACCAGGTTTAATTCACTGGTAGAAAAATCATCAGCATTAAAGTTCTTTTCTGTCATTCTTAACCAGGGAAGATAATCAATTTCCTGTGGACCACGTGGACTATTTGCCTGGACACGCATGGCAGCGTTTATGTCACCGACAATTTTTTCCTTACTCATTTCAAGACCCCATAGTTCAAGCAGGTCTGATAAATAAGAATCAAGCTTGGGCATGACATTCGGTTTAGCAGGATCGGGTTGCGTTTTGTCCTGTTCTGCAAGCGGGTCTATAAAAATGATGGCCTTGCCACCACGCAATAAATACTGATCAACTGCATACAAGGTATGAATATCCAGTTTCTTTGGATGAACCAGCATCAATACATCAATCTTCTGATCAAGCGCATCAATATTTTCACTCAGATCTCGCACATCAAAAAATTCTTTCAATGCGTTAATGATTGTCCATGTTGGTGCGGTTGTATCACCTTCCTTACCTATAATAGGTAGTTGTGAAAGGACACCAACGACTCGTTTGTCCGGATAGGCAAGGCTATATATTAATTTGGTTATGTCATATTCAAGTGCAGATTCTCGATTGGTCTGGAAGAAAGGGATAACCTTTTCATCGTCAGTCGAGTTGGTTCCAACCATACCGAAATAAACCCTGTCACCGGAAGCATTGGCTGAAACAGTTCGAAGTCCACTTGCAACAGCCTGATCTTCCGCTTCGGAAAATGTTTCAGGTTCGATGATATTCAGAATAAGTTGGCCATTGGCATGTGCCGCATACTCTTCCAGCATATCCCTGACACGAACACCATAATTTGCCAGCAATGGAAAATCGCTCATTGCCTTTTGCGATAAATAAAAATCAAGTTGAACAGGTTCTTCCAGGTTCCTGAGAATATTTATTGTACCCTCTGACAGGGTAAACAATTTGTTTTCAGTTAAATCGATTCGCCATGTTGTCAGTGCAGTGTTGGCAAGAATTATCGTGGCGACAAATAAACATATTGCCATGATCAAACCGGTACCTGAGATAACTCTGTTTTTAACCGAGTGCTTCATGGCTTAATTTGCCTTCCTGGCTTCGATAACAACGACGTTGACATATAACCAGAATGTAATTAATGCGCCGAAGTAAATGACATCGCGAATATCAATCACACCTTTCTTGATTGATGTAAAGTGAGTTAAAAAACTAAACGAAGCAATTGCATCGATAACCGCTTGAGGCGCCCAGCCCTTGAATAAATCCAGTACCATAGGGAAACCGCTCAGGATAAACATAAAACAAATAACTACGCTTATAACGAATGCAATGACCTGACTCCTGGTGAAGGCAGATATACAGGAACCAATAGCAAGAAAACCTCCTGCCATGATCAGGCTTCCAATATAACTTGCCAGGATAACGGTGTTATCCGGGTTACCCAGGTAATTAACGGTAATCCACATTGGAAAAGTCAGAAACAGGGCAACAGCTGTAAAGCTCCACGCGGCAAGATATTTGCCAACGACGGCATCAGTAGTAGATATTGGTAAGGTCATTAATAATTCTATTGTGCCGCTTTTGCGTTCATCCGACCAAACGCGCATCGATATAGCAGGAATCAGAAACAGATATAACCACGGATGAAAACGAAAGAAGGGTTCCAGATCAGCCTGG
>CAYMPA010000091.1:6802-12417 GCA_964392105.1 uncultured Enterobacteriaceae bacterium | reverse complement strand
ATAGCAGTGCAACAAACACATGGACACCGTTGCATCCGGTGAGTTCTACAGCTTTTACTGCTGGTCATATTGACAGCAATGGAAAGGCTGATCTGATTATCGACTTTGGCCCTGGTATCGGTCTATGGCAATATGCGAACAACACCACATGGAAAGCCTTGCATCCTTCGAGCCCTACTTTGATGGCTACGGGCAATGTGGACGGGATGTAGACCCACCTAACCTATTAATAATCTGCTGGCCAACATCACATATACCGATCATAATTCTCTTTCCAACTGTTGAATATGTTTTCAGTAATGCCATGTTTTACATAAAGTTTCGCTAACGGCATCCCTCGCTCATAATCCCTCATTGCCTTGGACACAGGATTATCTCTGGATGCAGAACGAAACCACCGTGCCTTACTGCGCACTTCATCTTTTCTGAGAATAAGATCCTGAGCATCAAAATCATATTTTTTTGCCATAGATTCAATTTCCATGACTTGATCCGGATAATTGACCCGGTATTTTTTCTGCCCAACACGAATCATGAGTAAATACTTTTCAATATTATCTGATGTCAAAACATAACCAAAATCCGCAGGCACACTCTTGCCATGATAATGAAATATACGCGATAATATCAAGCCTCCCAGGTTTGGCTTATAGTGAGTGGAATCTTTATAGTAGTGCTCGCCTTCTGTTGAGATATCATCTGTAGTCATCGAATTATATCCACTGAAATCCCATAACTGCGATGTGTAATTTTCTTCTCCCAAGATTCGAACAAGTTCTCTTTTCCATTGTTCAAACAAAGGCCAGAGACCCAAAACACGAATAATTTCCTGATGCTGAGCATGCGGCGGTGAGATAAACAATTTCAGATCAATCCGGTGGATCCTGCAGTAAGCCACAATTTTGCGAAACTCATCCAGACTGGATGTACCTGTATTAGGATTAATAAATGCGTACTCTCTCTTTTTACCGGCCAAGTACACATATTGAAGATAAAGCTTTTCCATGCTTATAAAACTTTGATGTAAATGACCCTCCCATTCTGGAACCATAAACCTTCCATTTTCACTTATCATAATTGGATGTTTATTTTTGGAAGTAAGGGTTTTATAGGAGGCCTGCAAGGCATCTGTTGAAAGTAGCGATGCTGCAATAATTTTCATGTCGAAATGCGGATTGCGACTGCCATCATCATTAACGATCAAAAAATCACCTCGGTAATCAGGCGCCCGTTGGCGATACACGTTAAAGGCGAAAAAATCGAGACCAAAAACAATCTGTTTTAAAGGATGAATCGTCTGTGCGTGTTCAAGAAAACGGCGTGTTACATACATGTTTGCACCTGAAAGTGCGAGGTTATAACGGGGGAAATCGTTTTCAGGCCAAGCCTCATTCTCAGGATCTATACCTATTGCAGAGCGTGATGTCCCCATCACGACCACCTCAGGTTCAAGCCGCGCCACTTTCAGTGATTTATGTATCTTCACACTTTTTACCATTTCGGGCTTCGGCCAATTGACTCCGTCTATTTTCACTGAGAGGAAAAGACCATACGGATCAATAATCGCGTTAAAAAGCACCAATAAAAGAAGCATCGTAAAAGCGCTTACATATATTTTAAGATATTTACTCATATCTCACCTAAAACTGGAAATAAAGGAATTCACTGACATGAGTCAATTTCAAAATTGAGAAAATCATCAATGCCGAACAAAAAACAGCCCACATTGGCGTTAGCCGGAATTGAAACAACGCTACCAGCCGCTGGGGAATCCGCTTACTTTTCCAGCCATGCTCACTTTCGACATAACCGGTCCACTGCAATACGTTTGGCATCAACCAAACGAGTGCAGACAAAGCAATAAGCCAGATTAATCCCTGATACAATATTCTGCCGGGAAACAGTTCCGAACCCAATATTGAAACATGCCGGAAACCGAACATAGTGGATAATATATAATTCGCTGATTCAAAACTCTCGGCACGAAAGTAAACCCAGCCGATAACAAGCGCCAGAAAAGTGATGCCTCTGGCCAGTATTCTTCCCCATAACGTGCTTTTCTCTATATCATGGCCCATCAATCTGCGCATATAGTGCCAGACATGATTGATAATAAGGTAAACGCCATGCAATCCACCCCACAATGCAAAAGTCCAGGCGGCACCATGCCACAGCCCTCCCAGCAGCATCGTTATCATCAGATTTACATAACGGCGCGCTTTTCCTTTACGGTTACCACCAAGCGGAAAATATAGATAATCCCTCAAGAACCTGGAAAGTGTCATATGCCATCTGCGCCAAAAATCAATGATGTTAACGGCTTTATAGGGTGACATAAAATTGACCGGCAAACAAATCCCAAACATCAAGGCAATCCCGATCGCCATATCGGAATAAGCTGAAAAATCAAAATACAGTTGAAAAGAATATCCCAGTGCTCCTATCCACGCATCAATAACAGTCATGTTATCTTCGGCAAAAGCTGCCTGAAACACCGGCGTTGAATATCTGGCAATGCCATCTGCCAACAGTACTTTCTTAAACAACCCGAGACTAAAAACAGTCAACCCCAACTCCATTTTCCTGGAATTAAAACGAAATGTTTCGGGCCTGGAAAACTGGCGCATCATTTCACCATGATGAACGATCGGTCCGGCAATCAACTGGGGGAAGAAAGTTACAAACAGGGCATAATGCAGGAAACTGTGCTCTTCCGTTTTTCTCTGATAGGCATCCACAAGATAGGCAATCTGCTGAAATGTGAAAAAAGAAATAGCAAGCGGAAGAAGAATATTGTTAAGGTTAAACGATGCTCCGGTCAGATCATTGACAGCATCTACAAAGAAATTGGCGTATTTATAGTATCCTAACAACGACAGGTTCGCCACAACACCAATAGCCAGCAGCGTTCGCCTTGATTTCTTGCCGGACAAGGTCAAACCCATCCCGTAGTTGAATAACATGGATAATAGAATCAACCAGATATAGACCGGGTTCCACCAGGCATAGAAAAACAGGGAAGCTAAAACCAGCCATAACATGGCAATTTCGTGCCCAAAACGTTTGCCAAAGAAGTAAAAGACAAACAATGCCAAAGGAAGGAATAAAAAAATAAACTCATGCGAGTTAAATAGCATAATTTAATCCATGCCAAAAACACCTTCTGGGTTTCCAAGGCACTTTCGTCTTAAATTATCTGTGAACTCTGGATTTCCACCACCCATGAGTCTACTCATGAATCAACACTCTTTTCACTGCTTCCAAATAGGCAAACCCATACTTTTCATCCGGCTCCAGATAGGTGCTTTCAGCCCACTCATTCCATGCATTGAGAAATATGAACGGTTCAGGGATTTCCCGCCCTGGCATGGATTTAACAAGCAGTTCGAACCAGTACTCGAACTTTTCAGGCGATGCCCCTGTAAAAACGGTGGCTCTATTTTTGTAACGTGCAGTATTATCCCAATCGACAAATGCACCTGGAAAAGTAACCAGATCGGACTCTCTTCGCACTTTGACAGCCTCCTGCCAGGCGCTGTCATAATCATGAAATGTGAGCTCCTTAACAAATTTTGCACGCAAAGCCCGGAGCATATCCTGCGCCCCCTCCGGTAAGGCCCGAATCATCTTGAACCATCTGCTGTGCCGAATTGATCTGGAATCAAACCCCGGAGAATAAATCGCCTCAAATGGCTGAAACTGGAAGGCTGCGTCAAAGCCTTTCAGACAATCCCGACTAGGCAACTCATACTGCTTCTGGAAAATAAAATAAAGCCCTTTCAAACCATGCTCCACGGCCAGTTTCCGCCAGTAGTCGAGCATATTCTCAATTTCAGGAATTCTTTGAGGTCTGTAGATGACAAAAACAGGTTTCCCATCCACACAAATAGCACGCTCATCACACCATGCCCGGATCAGATAATCAAAGTGTAATTTCCAGCGTTCTTTTACAGGAGGATGTGTCTGCTTCACAAGAATATGGTGATCTCTGCCATCCCAGCGTTTCGACCAGGTTTCGTTAGCCCACGACAGGCAAAATGGCATGTCTATATCTTTGTTAGCCAACATCAGATTGGTTGGTGTTTCCAATAACTGCTTGCCGTCAAACCAGTAATGATAGTGGCAAAAACCATAAACCCCATTCGCACGAGCAAGATCAGCCTGCCAGCGTAATGTATCGACTTGTGACTGATCATAATAATTGCTGTTCAGAGGAGCTCGAGGCTGATTATGTCCTTCAAACTGTGGCTGGGCCGCCTTGACATTGACCCAGTCAGTAAACCCCTTTCCCCACCACGCATCATTTTCCGGAATCGCGTGAAGCTGGGGGAAATACATTGCAATCAATTTTGCACGTTGTTCCTTATTCATGTTCCAATTCACCTTATTTCTTATTCACCTTCAGCATGAAAACTGCCTGAGATCGCAAGCAATATTTGCCACCATTTTAATCGCTAATGTTAAATTACTTTTTTCGCATGCTGTTCAAAATACGATAACGAGTCTGTTCACTGAGACATTTTCTGGCAATTTTTCTCATCAAACCCACACATACTTCACGATTTCCTGCCATTTGGGGTTCTTGTACAGGAAGTTGCATCAGGTCAATAGCATCCCCATCCCGGGCTTTGGAAACAGCCTTAATCACAACCTGATATACCTGACCATAGCGATGGGAAGATAATGCACTCTTGACCTCATCCCCCAGAGCATTCCATATATCCGCAAACTCACTCTGTTGCGGTGGAGTAATGACGAATTTTGCATCAACAATTTTCAAACCTGCACCATCGAATAATTGCTGCATGTTTTTGAGTCCAAAAAACCGGATATGGGTCTTATCCAGCAATCCCCAGCTACGATATGCAAAATCCTCACCCAACAAGCATGCTATTACAGCATGGTGGCCGACATGCGGCAGGGAAATCACAATCTCTCCATTAGTTCCGGCAATATCAGCCATCGCTTTCAATACCGCCCAAGGCTCATACACATGTTCAAGCACATCTGCAGCAACAAGAACATCAAAAGGAGCTTCATCTGACAGCAGCTCAGTCCAACCCGGGTCGTTCAGGTTGGCTTCATAAACACGCTCGCAAAATGGCTCGAGTTTTTTGATAGCTTCCCTGTCGATCTCAAGGCCTGTAATACGGCAGTTTCCAACACCTTTGAGCAGTTTGGTGATCGAGCCGGGACCAGCACCCACCTCGAGAACACGTTTGTGTTCCCCGACCATACGCACAACATATGCCGGAGCTGTATTGCCATTCAAATCAACATCGTATTCATAATTGTGTCGATTTTCATGTTCATTTCTGCTCATATTAATCCCCAAATATTAACTATAGGCCATTTAAGAACGCCTCTGAACCATTCACATATTAACGATTCACAATCCAAGTTTATTACAAAGTCTCCAGCTGAGCTTCCCCTGCAAAGAGACCAATTTTTTCTGGCTGCTTTCAAATGCACTCTTAGTTTGTTCACAGGCCTCTTTACTTCTTTCCAAAGCATCTTGAGTCTGTTCATAGGCATCTCTGGTTACATCCAAAGCATCTTGAGTCTGTTCATAGGCTTCTTTAGTCTGTTCATAGGCTTCTTTAGTCTGTTCATAG
>CAYMPA010000091.1:0-6702 GCA_964392105.1 uncultured Enterobacteriaceae bacterium | reverse complement strand
TGTTCATAGGCTTCTTTAGTCTGTTCATAGGCTTCTTTAGTCTGTTCATAGGCTTTATTGCACTGCTCATAATCAGCAATCAAGTTAGAATACTCTTTTCTAAGCATTTCAATCTCAGAACAGGCTGAGCTATAAGTACCTTTGGTCTGTTTATAGGCCTCTTTGGTCTGTTTATAGGCCTCTTTGGTCTGTTTATAGGCCGCATTACTCTGCTCATAATCAGTAATCAAATTAGAATGCTCCCTTCTGAGCACTCCAACCTCAGAACAGGCTGAATCCTGACCAAATAACATGGGGGCAAAGAGGCTCATCGCTATCCGGATATTTCTTCTTAACTGATCAATATCATTTCGTATGATTGAATCATCGGCTGCACCAACTGAATAGTGTTGTAAAACATGATACAGCTGTTCTACCCACACACCCTTTTTCCCTTTCAACGATTCCTGTTTCGAAACCATGTGGCGAAGGGTCGGAGAGAGAAATGAGTCAATCGCATGGCTGTTTATCATCTGATCGTCAAATGGGAGTGAGAGGTCGCTAAATGCTTTTTCCATGGCCCTGTGCCAATCGTCCAATAAACTGTCATAAGCAACAAACGCTCTAGGAAAGCCCCTTGAAAACAACTCAGAGGCCAGGACATAGGACAACCAAAGAACATATGCTTTCTCAAGTGGGATGCTATCCCGTTTTTCAAGTGATCTGGCAACCTCTTCAGGATGCCGGTAGACTATAATAAATCGTGGAGTTACATTAATCTCTTTGAAAATATCAATCCACACAGGCAGTAATTTACATATGCGCGGATCTTTTAATCCCCACAAAGAAAAAAACGAAAAGTCGCGCTTTAATACAACCTTGATACTCTCTTTGATTCCGTGAATTTCGTCTGATCCAAAGCGTTTGACATCAATATCCCGAATGTCTTCCCAACTGGATCCCACGGCGGTTAACAACTGCTCATTTAACATGACGATATCACGATGCTCCCAGAAACCCTTGGCATTCACTTCAGAATGGCCGTCAATCAGCTTCTCCCTCGATCCAAAGTTCACCCCCATACTGGAAAGAGCTCCCGCGACAGCAGAAGTGCCACTGCGGTGCATGCCCAGCACAATGATTGCCTGCCCAGGCTGAGCTTGTTGTTCACCTTGAATATTAGTGGACATCGTTCCCCTCATTTTCCATCTGTTTACATAGCCCGTTCAAAGCCACAAGGCCATGGGCTCCAAGCGGAATAGTGCCATTATCAACGACTTCCATGGTTGCCACATTTAGCTGCTTTTCAATCAAAATATCCGCTGAACCATATGGAAAGTCCAGAATACGCACAGCCATATTATAAACACCGGGCAGCATGCTTACATCAAACGAAAACCGACAACAGACCTGACCATCTTCATCTATATGCAGATCACCGTCTATACTGCGACTATCAAGCCCACCTATCACAGTACCTCTCGGATCTCTTATCGCAATGGCTAATGAAGGAGACTTTAGTTGATCGCTTAGCCAAGCTGTCACATCCATATCGATACGTTCACCATGCCGAAACCATGTCCGACTTTCATTATTCGAAGACAACTGCACACTTAACAAACTACCGAGGCCAGTTCCAAATGCGATGCTGTCTTGATTCAAAGGTTCCCGAAATGCCATTTTCTGATCCAGTGCTGCAGCCTGCTCGCCACGAACATCCATCAGAAACATTTCGGTAGCTGTTTCAGCATCGCCATCAAAAACACATTCCCCCTCACGAAGATACAATGCCCGTGAACACATGCTCTTTACCAAGCTAAGATCATGGGTGACGAGTAAAATGGTCACGCCCCGATCAATCATATCTTCAATCTTCTGCATGCATTTTGCGTAAAATCCGACATCACCAACAGCCAGCGCTTCATCAACAACAACAATATCCGGATCAACACTAACGGCTACTGAAAATGCAAGGCGCATAAACATGCCACTGGAGTATGTTTTTACCGGTCTGTCAATAAATTCGCCTATCTCTGAAAAAGTAACAATGTCATCAAACCGATCTGCGATTTCCGCCTCACTCAACCCTAGAATCGCAGCATTCATATACACATTTTCACGACCGGTAAATTCAGGATTAAAGCCGGCTCCCAACTCCAGAAGAGCTGCCACTCGGCCTCTAAGTTCCACATTGCCGGAATCTACCTGCAGAATACCACATACAACTTGTAGCAAGGTGGATTTTCCGGATCCAT
Source organism: uncultured Enterobacteriaceae bacterium (assembly GCA_964392105.1). Taxonomy (GTDB): domain Bacteria; phylum Pseudomonadota; class Gammaproteobacteria; order Eutrophobiales; family Eutrophobiaceae; genus UBA7359. Next base: position 4,468 of record CAYMPA010000091.1, on the reverse strand, counting down.
TTTTCCCGATGATACCAACCATTTCCCCCCTCGATATATCAATAGATATATTTTTAAGAACCCAGAACTCCTGATAAAACTTTCGTTCCGATTTAACCCCCAGAGGTTTTAAAAGCCGCATAATTCTGGGCATAACTGATTGCTTAAGCCTATCCTTCGGGTTGGAAAATATAGGGTAACACTTGCTTATATGGCGCACATGAATCAATCGGTCAGAGCACATCCGCAAACCCCTTGCGCGTCTTGATGAACCACGTATGCCCCAGTTTCAGAACAATCGTGCTAATCAACATATAAATTGCCCATTCTGTCCATACAGGCGATATACCGAATAATACAGCATTGCGTGTCTGCTCAATCACCGGCATGAGAGGGTTGAGAAATATCCAGCCTCTCAACGCTTCCGGCAAAGCGCTTACCGGATAAAAAATCGGACTAAGAAAGAGCAGTGCGGTAGTGGCTACCCCCACGACCTGGCCAATATCACGCAGGAACACCCCGAGCGAAGCCAAAAACCAGCAAAAACCAAGTGTAAATAACAGGAACGGCAACCATATCACAGGCAACCACAACACTGTCCAATGGGGAAACCCGTGTATAAATATAAAAAACAACAACAGCATTCCAAAACTGATCATGGAATGAAATAACGAGGCAATTATCGTGCAGGGAGAAAGGAGTTCAAGTGGAAAAACCACTTTTTTGACATAATTAACATTTTCCAGAATCAATCCCGGAGCACGATTCATGGATTCCGAAAACAATCCGAACGCAATGAGCCCGGCAAAAAGATTTAGCGCAAAGTCCATCGAATTTTCCGCCACAGGCCATCGCGCCGGAAGCACAAAACCAAATACGAATGTATAAACGGCGAGTAATAATAACGGATGTAAAAATGACCAGAATAACCCGATCATTGATCCCCGATATCTACCAATCACCTCCCGTTTGACCATTTCTGCCAGCAGCTGTCTGTGAAGCCATATATTTTTCATAATTAAAAATATTCTCTTTTTACCATTTCTATAAAATATCTAAAAACTGTTCTCATATCGTCATTCAGAACCCGAATAAGTGTGAACAAACCCTAGTTTCCGGCCTGACACTCTGTTTTGGGTTGTGTAAACACTCTGGTTTATCCGAAGTATCTCTAATCTGGCAGGGAAATCATGTTCATTCTTGCCATGACAGAAAAAAATAATGCATAGGTTATAAACTCCTGACAAATTTCAACATTCTTTGTCCTCTCGGATGTTTCCAATCCCCAAAGTAATGAAATTTCCATGGTAACCCATTGATTACCCATGCAAAATCATCAACTGTGTAATGATAGGGGTCCTGATCCAAACGGGTTATGATGCCGCCCGGTTGGTGAATGTATTCATTTTCTATCGGGCATCCGGCAGGCACTTCAAAGAATGTTGCGTACAATATACCTCCAATATTCATACATTTGGCCATCTCAATTAAACACTTTCGAATATGATTCAGTGGCAAATGGGAAAACACAGATTGCGCCATCATCATATCGAAATTAACACCCAGCCTGTTTGCACAAAAATGTTTTTCGGACAAAAGATTTGAGCGCGGCAATTTCTCCTGCAGCCCCGCTTTTGACAATTCTATATCATACCCGGCCTGTAACAATGCCTCACTGATATCCATGCCAAAATAATTTCCTGGCTGTAGAAACCGGATAAGGTGAACGCCGCCTCTCAGACAGCCACAGCCAATATCAAGAATTTTCATATCTGGCTTTAGTCCTTCAGTAATCAGAAAGTCAGCTTGCAAGCGGCCAATCTCATCCCACATACCCCCTACATAATCGCGATGGATATTCTTTTCCACCTGGTCGTTAGTAAGATGAATATTACCGTATGTATTCACTTCCAAAGCAATCTCCTGACAGGCAGGTGTGTACCAAACCTAAAAATTTGTTTCCCGTAGCCAGCTTGAAAAATCTTCGCCTAAATATTCAGACAGTTGTTCGACCTTAGGGGTATAGATGTCCAGCAATATAGGCACCAGCGCTGGCCTGATTCTGATTCCGTTGCCGGAGAAAATCTTAACCCTCATATCTTCTTCACTCAGCTTGGCAATTGGGTCTGTATCAACCTCCAGATGCGTACAACACTTCGAAAGCAACGCTCTGGGTCGAACTATCAAGTCATCATACTTTAATACCAGCAACTGTTCTCTGGGATAAGTATGATGCCAAGTCTGCAGGCAATTGGCATAATCACCTCTCATGATTGATCCTTTTGACTGGAAATGATCAATAAACCATTGATCAGAGGCCTCTTCCAATTTCATTTGAACACGCGGCAATGCCATCAATGCATTAGACCAGGCCCTGTTAACAGGATTTCGAATCATGTAAATCAGCCTCAGATCGGGAACCAAACGATATATTTCTTTGATTCTGCCCCCATCCAGGAATGCATATGCAGGAGTAATTTCGCCTTTTACCTGTTCATCTCCACTAAAAAGGTTCTGATACCAGGCTAATCGCTCCTGATAATCATCCTCACTCCAAAAATGTATTTCCTTCCCGCCAGGAAATGCAATATCAGGATGCTTCGACAGCATGGCGTACAGCCAGGTTGTGCCACACTTTTGTGCACCAATACCCAAGAAGTTCAACATGGAACATGTATGGGGTCAGGTCTTGAATATTGAATCATCGTTGTTCCCATGCTTTGATCAATTTACTGACAAGAGAGTAATGTACACGTGCATGGGCAGCAATTTCTCTCATCGTGTATCCATGCTCACGATAGGCCTGTGCCATCCACTCACATCGGTCTGCTACATCAGCTTCCAATTCTTTTAGTCTTCGACGTGCCACATAACGCTGTGCTCGCGGAACCTCGGCATCACTTTTTATATGTTGCTGCACAGAATATCGAAACTTCTCACTTCCCAGAATATTTGATCTGTCAGCATTGGCTAATGAAGAACCTGAATGACCGCCCTCAGATACAAATTTTCTATAATGCTTACGATTACCGCCAAACTGATCAAGCAGCCAGGATGTTGACAGGAACTCCGGTAAATAATCCACCCCTGCGGTTGCCCGGTAGCTGCTCCAGGGCCACGCCGATACATCATCGACTAATTCTGCAGCCACCGGATTTCGAACAATATAACGACATAACTCAAGCAAATGTGCATCTTTTTCAACCAGAATTGCACTGAAACGCCCTTGAAACACATGTCCAACCCGTCTATGAATGCGATTAAAACGCTGGGTATAAACACCATTCAACTGCCTCATTCCCCGGCTCAAATTGGCTTTTGGCGTCTCAATCATTAAATGATAATGGTTTGTCATCAGACAATAGACATGGCACACCCAACTAAATCGTTCAACAACTTGGGCCAACACGCCAAGAAACACTTTCCGATCATCATCCGACAGAAAAATATCTTCCTGACCATTACCCCGTGAACTGATATGGTAAACAGCTCCGGGAAATTCAATACTCAATACGTATAGGTCTGGCCACGGCGCTACCTTACTTGTGATAATTCAATATTCAAGACCTGACCCAAACTACTCAATCGACAGCAATTCAATTCTAAAGATCAATACGCTGTTTGGCCCGATATTTTCGCCTCGATTTTGATCGCCATAAGCCAGATCAGCAGGCACTATAAATTTGAATATAGAACCGACTCGCATCAACTGTATACCTTCAGTCCAGCCTTTGATGACACCATCCAGAGGAAAGTTCGTTTCCTGCTCAAATTTATGATAAGGATTAAATTCTGTTCCATCAATGAGCGTTCCAGCGTAACGCACTGTCACCTTATCCGTAACCTTCGGCCTGGAACCATTGCCCTGTTTGATAACCACATATTGCAAGCCGCTCTTTGTAACTGTAACCCCTGCTTTTTTGGCATTTTCAGCCAGGAAGGCTGGCCCTTCTATTTTATTTTTCTCGCCCCAGGCTTTCATTATTTCTGCACGTTCTTCTCTTATCTTGGTGATATATGCCGATTTAGCCTTGACTAGTTCTTCATAGCTTAGTTTTGAAACTGCGCCATCCAGCCCTTCAATGATTGCAGACAAAACTATTGTCCGATTCACATGCATTCCATATGATTTAATCGTAGCCCCTGCCTCGAGGCCCATTGCATAGCTGAATTTCAAATTGTCAGTATCCAATTTAAGTTCGGACGCTATTTTATCATCTTCTGTCTTTTGGCTGCAGGAAGCCAGCATTAGCATACAGATAACAGATATTACTTTTGCCATGTTTTCTTATCCCTGATATTTTTTCTTTTTTTGCAAGCGAACCTTCTTATTGCGAGCATTCATACGTATTTTTATTGCAAACAGGCCCGTATAATACTTCTCAAATCAGCTTTTGCCACTGTGTTATGCTCAAAAATTCAATAATCAAGACCTGACCCTTTATTGAATATGCAAAAAAAAGAGGAGCCGAAGCTCCTCTTCTCTTTA
>CAYMPA010000090.1:0-12434 GCA_964392105.1 uncultured Enterobacteriaceae bacterium | reverse complement strand
TTGTTTTATGACAATATTGAAGCCTTGCCAGAAGCAAAACTAATACGTGATTTGCCCACGAAAGATCTCAGGTGTGCACGCGAAAAATTGTTTATGTTTCTAAGCGGCTGGATGGGCGGTTCTGATCGCTATATCGCAGCCTTTGGCCACCCACACTTACGTGCCAGGCATTTACCTTTCCCAATCGGTGCCGAAGAGCGTGATCAGTGGTTACTGTGTATGCGTAAAGCCCTGGAAGGACTGGATATTGATATAATGTTCAGAGAACAACTTATGCCATAATTTATCCAGACGGCGAGTCATATGATGAACACAGATAATGAGAATAAGAGCTGAATCGAGTTGTTGTACTAGTTAAGGATACTTATAAAAATAGTAATTTTTTTGTGATTGCAAGGAGATCACGCGCGGAGAACTGGAGTGTATATGGAATACATGAGGATTCGAGCACGGAACCGACGCAGCAAGCGCGAAAAAAGTGCATTTTTAAAGATATCCTTAACCAAATACTTCCATACCATCTGTAGCGACAGTTTTCTTTATCAACCTGAGTATTAACTGGTTCAGGTTAGATCGGATTTTTTGATCCATATTGATAAAAGAAAGACCGACAAAACCATTACTTATCCAGACAACCTGAGCATCAAGTTCTATAGTTTTATTTTCCTCAACAGGGATCACAATTTTGCAATCCTGTTTTGTTTTGATTTCATTTCGTGGAGTATCAACTATCAGGACCCCGCTACTGGATAGATTCTGGATATAGGCATCAAATTTTTCATTATTAATACACGTAGTGATATCGAGCTTGGCGTGAATACGGTTAAATATACGTCTATCGCAAGTTTGACGTGGGATCATGCGTCTGACTCTCCTCATACCAATACCTCCATGCATTGCTATCCATATGTTTAGTATTTAGTCCATTATTTATTGAATTATTACATACGGGTTCGTTGAGTATAGTCCATAATTTTATCTATCAATGACCTGTAAAAACACGAATTTGATACAGGATTATTTTTCATAGTATTTTTATTAAGTTAGGAAATTAATGCTGCATTGCACATAAAATATTATTTTTTAACTTGCACTAATAACTAACGGAAGGTAACTGATGAAGGCAATGCGATTACATGAACAGGGTAGGCCCCTAGTTATTGAAGAGGTGCCAATCCCTGAAGCAGGCCCGGAAGAGGTACTGATAAAAGTCTCAACTTGTGCAGTCTGTCGAACCGATCTGCATGTCTGTAATGGTGATTTAACCAAGCCAAAGTTACCGTTAATACCTGGTCATGAGATCGTAGGAAATGTCATTGCTTGTGGTGAATCAGTCAAAGGATTGCAGACGGGTGAGCGTGTGGGTGTGCCCTGGTTAGGCTATACCTGTGGCAAATGCGAATATTGTCGCAATGGTAATGAAAACCTATGCAATAAAGCTCGCTTCACAGGTTATGAAATTGATGGAGGGTATGCCGAATATACCGTCGCAAATCAACACTTTGTTTTTCCACTAAATAACACAATGAGTGATGTCGAAGTCGCACCACTATTATGTGCTGGATTGATTGGATATCGTTCTTACAAGATGACCAATAACGCTAAACACCTTGGTATCTATGGATTCGGGGCTGCAGCACATATCGTTGTGCAAATCGCAATCCAACAAGAAAGGGATGTCTATGCCTTTACCCGAAAAGGAGATATTGAAGCACAAGCATTTGCAATAAAACTCGGTGCCGTATGGGCAGGTAATTCTGATGAACAGGCACCGGATCTACTGGATGCAGCAATTATCTATGCGCCTGTTGGTGAACTTGTCCCACTGGCATTAAAGTCCATAAAGAAGGGTGGTATTGTTGTTTGTGCCGGGATCCACATGAGTGATATACCTTCTTATCCTTATAATATCCTTTGGGGCGAGCGGACTGTTAAATCTGTTGCGAACCTGACAAGAAAGGATGGTGAAGATTTTTTATCTCTAATTGATGAGCTACCTGTTAAGACTGAAACACAAACATTCAAACTTGAAGATGCGAATATTGCATTGGAGAAATTGCGTAATGGAGAGATTCAAGGGGCAGCGGTATTGGTTAATGAATAATTAAACATTCATTACTTTTCGAGGAATAATTAAATTAGTCAATTAGTTTGAAATATGTTTTCGCCTTTTCCGGCGAGTATCTTTTTCAGAGATGAAAAAGACACCAAAAAATCTTTCCCCTAATACTTTGGCCTAAAGGCGGCTGCCCTCGTCCGTATTCTGTTATTACGGGTCGCGCATACGGGCTTCCTGCCCTAATGCGCTTAACTGTACTTCCTGTACAGTTAACCCGATAACAGCCCACCAACTCGGCAAAGCATAACGGGGATTTAATAATGAAAATACTGAGCCTTGATTTACTCAACAGTGAATTATATGGAATCCATTTTAAAAATGTTATACCAATTCCGTATAGCACTGTTATGTGGAAAAATGGGGTGTGTTTTTCAAGTCCTTTATCTCCATTCCTACTTTAATATGGAATGTCTTAAAGATTAACACACAGTTATAAAATCAGCGAGATTAGGTTTTTAGTCCCCTTTTAACTTGCCGAGGCGTTGGTTTATTTCAAGATTGAGCAACAGGGACCTCGGTACCCCTTGAGGGGTGTGTTGCGAAAGCGCATTGATGACAGGATGTCGTCTATGCGCGGGCCGTTTGAAATAAAACAAGGGCGAGGGTATCACGTAGTGACAAGTTATCGGGGCGCCCTTCTCTTTGGTTTCTTTCTCTTAGACAAGTAAGAGAAAGAAACTCGCCATTAGGCGAAACCTAATGTTAAAAGAAACTAAACCTCATTATCAGGTTCCATAAAACACCACTTAACCATTGGCACCTGTTTCTGTATTTCATCTTCAAGCTCATTAATCTGTTTAACTGCTTCTTCGATACTTAAACCCGCCTTCATCTTTAACTTGGCGGCCAACATAATATCGGGGCCTAACTGCATGGTTATTGAATTCAGCAATTGATCGATACTGTCATCCTTCCTAATAATACTGTCGATTAACTCTCGCAATTCAGGTTCAGCAGAACGCCCAACGATTAATGATTTGATGCGCCAGCCAATAAAAATGGAAATTAATATCAATATAATACCAATACAAATTGACCCCATGGCATCATAAACCGGGTTTCCGGTAATGCCGGCAATTGAAACAAAAACAAATGCGATGGCAAGGCCCAATGTGGCTGCAGTATCTTCACCAAGTATGACAACCAGTTCTGCATTACGTGTGTCCCTGAACCAGGACCAGAACAATTTATCTTTTCTTATATTTTTGACGACTTTTAATGCGCCGATAAGGCTGAATGATTCTAGAAAGATACCGAAAGCAAGAATAATCAGGGCAACCCATAACTGATTCAGTTCTCCAGGCTCATGTAACTTAAGCCAACCTTCATAGACAGAATAAAGCCCGCCCATGCTGAATAACATGATGGCAACGATGAAACTCCAGAAATAAGTAATCTTGCCATAGCCGAGTGGATGTTTTTCGTCAGCCGGTTTTCCAGATTGCTTCAACCCAATAAACAACAAAATCTGGTTACCGCAATCAGCGAATGAATGAATGGCTTCGGCCATCATGCTACTGGAGCCGGTGTAGATTGCTGCGCCTGTCTTGGCAATTGCTAGCCCAGCATTTGCCAGGAATGCATAGAGAATTGCTTTTGCTGAATCGCCGTGGTTATTTGCAGACATTGTATCTCCCTGTTTCCACTGGTTTTAGAGTTTTTTTGTCAACCGGATGATACCCCATGCGTTAGAAGGGGGGTAAACAGAATATCCGAATGGAGGATAGCAATCATGCAACAACAGAATTCTAAAAGATTAGGAATATTGACCAGTGCCTTATTAGCTTTGGTATTAAGCATACCCGTTGTCGCCGAAGATGAAGATACCAGTGATACTGAAAGGTTGACACGTAGTGAGCGTTTCGAATTGGCAGATACCGATGGTGATGGCCGTTTAAGTCAGGATGAAAGACAGGCAGCACGTGAGACACAACGTGAAAATCGACTCGAACGGTTTGACGATAATGATGATGGCAGATTAAATCGTGATGAACGTGAAGATATCAGGGATCGTCGAGAAGACAGAGCAGACCGAAGAGAAGACGTTCGTGATCGTCGAGAAGATGTTGCAGATCGACGTGAAGATAGGGCGGATCGTAGAGAAGACGTTCGTGATCGTCGCGAGGACGTAACTGATCGTCGGGAAGATGTCAGAGACCGTCGTGAAGATATAACAGATAGACGAGAAGATGTAAGAGATCGTCGGGAAGACAGGGCAGACCGAAGAGAAAATGTTCGTGATCGTCATGAAAATGTACGTGACCGCAGAGAGAATGTCAGGGACAGAAATAATCATCGACCTAAACATAAGGCACGTAAGGCACGCGTTGCCCGTACCCGCTAATCACCCCATAATGATAATTATGAACGTAGTCAGGTTATGAATCTGGCTACGTTAATATTTATAATGCAACGAAATAACTTAACGGCAATTAGTAAAGGGGATAAACACTGGAACCTCACCGTGAACTGGATGCCTTTCTTGCCAGCGTTGAAAAGCGCGCCTATCGTATGGCCGAGATCGCAACAGGCAATCAGGATGATGCATTGGATATATTGCAAGATGCCATGTTTAAATTGGCAGAGAAATATGCGGATCGTGATGCTAAAGAGTGGGGTCCATTATTTACCACGATATTACAAAGTCGTATCAAGGACTGGTATCGACGTAACCAGGTGCGGAATCGATTTCGTACCTGGTTTAGTAAAATTGATGATGAACAGGAAGATCCAATTCAACAGGCTGAAGACGAAAAGGCCCGAACGCCAGAGCAATTGCTACAGTCTGACCGACGCGTTGATGAACTGGATCAGTCATTACGTGAATTATCTTCACGTCAACGACAGGCTTTTTTATTAAGAACCTGGGAAGGGTATAGTGTTGAAGAAACAGCGAGTGTGATGAAATGTTCAGTGGGTAGTGTAAAAACACATTATTCTCGTGCAGTACATACCTTACGTGAAAAACTGGATGAGCATTGGTAATGAGTAAACATAACGAAGACGAATTAAAAGTAACTATCAAACAAGCTCTGGATGAGAGTGTTGATGTGCTTGATGCAAACACACTATCAAGGATTCGCCAAATTCGTTCACAAGCAGTAGAAAAAGCTGGAACTCGTTATGTTAACTGGTTTGGTATTATGTCAGGGGCATTGGTAACCGCATGCATCATGGCCTTCGCGGTAATGGCCCTGTTGAAATCACCAACCACAATGCAATCTGTCTCGGCCGATGATTTAGAACTCATTTCATCATCAGACAATCTGGAATTGTTTGAAGACCTGGAATTTTATGAATGGCTCGATGAGTATGAATTACCGGGCTAGTGCGTGTTTTATGTTTGCGCTTTGTTCAATGTCATCGTTGTTTGCGGGAGAACATATGGCTGATGAATCAAAACCATCAATGGAATTTTTAGAGTTCCTTGGTGAATGGGAAACAGAAGAAGGTGAATGGATTGATCCTGTTGAGCTTGAGAACGAAGAATTTGGAAAATTGATTGAGACGGTTAATGAGCCAGAAAATGAAAGTTAGATTAATTACATTACTGTTACTGTGTTATTTCTTTTCAGCAAATGTTCTTGCAGAAGATGGAGTGGCATGGGATTCATTATCAGCCGAAGAGCAAACCTTATTAAACGATTTCAAAGACAGTTGGAATGAATTTCCAGCTAATCGACAACAACGTTTGCAAAGAGGGGCAGGTCGTTGGGGCCAAATGTCGGACCAACAGCGTGAACGGGCCAAACTCAGGATGAAACGATGGAAGTCACTGGATGCCGATCAAAAGAAAAAGATAAGAGATCGCTTTCGTCAATTTAATGATCTTCCACCGGAACAACAGGAACGAATACGAAAACGACATAAATGGTTTAATAATCTGCCGGAAGAAGAACGAAAAAAACTACGTGAAAAATTCAAAAACATGTCTCCGGAAGAACGCAAGGCGTTTCGTGAAAGGATGAAAAACAAACGTCAACAAATACGAGATCACACGAGTGATATGACACCGGAACAACGACAGGTATTTAGAAAACGAATGAAAAATATGTCACCTGAAGAACGTCGGCGTTTCATGCAACAACGCCGGAAAAATCATAATAGAGATCGTCCAGCAAGGACTACTGATAGATAGGTGTATTATTCTTTTTTAGTTGCCTTGATAAGATGTCTAGCAAATCGTTTTACTTGTGCATCATAAAGCGCAAGTTCACCACCTGTCTTTACAGCCATGATTGCTATACGTGCAAGCAATAAAAGAAGTAATAGATCAACAACCCAGGCGATAAAGTAGGAAATCCGAAATCCGTTTGCACTTGCATCAGGTTTTGATTCAGTTCCTTCTTCACCCAATATGCTGTCGCGGATAGGTACAATACTTTTGTCGATGTTTGAACCTTTTTCTATGGCTGCTGCCATACGTTCAATATTACCCGGTTCGCGATAGAGTGAGAGTGCTTCGTTGAATACCTGAATTGCTATCCACATGCCGATGAATAGCAGCATGAGTCCACACAAGCGTACAACGATACTAAGGATATCCTGACCTGCTTCATTTAAAGAAGATGTAGCTATCGGATTTGTTTCTGTCCCTTTCTCGTTATTATTATCAAATTTATACATAATTTTAATCCGAGTCTCTTAACTCGTCCTGAGCTGTTATGATCATTGTAGCCTGATATGGGGCAATTTATGAACCGGGACTTTAAAAAATTATTGTGTTTCTGAATTATTTGGTTAAACGCTTGTTTAGTGCTGTCTTTGTCCTGCTGGGCATAACGACACTCGTGTTTTTGTTGATACACCTTGTGCCAGGTGACCCGATTGAGGTGATGTTAGGTGAGACTGCTCGTTCGGCAGATAGAGAGGCCTTGCGTCTTGCCCTTGGGTTGGATTTACCTGTCATGCAACAATGGTTGCAATACTTGATTAATATATCCCATTTTGATCTGGGTGAATCATTACATTCCAAACAAGCTGTCAGTCAGTTATTGATGGAACGACTTCCCGCAACAGCAATTCTGAGTATTGTTAGTTTGATTATCGCTATCGTGATCGCACTTCCTCTGGGGATATTAGCCGCAGTTTATAAAGATTCAATCTGGGACAGATTTGCGATGGTGACTGCGATGTTGGGTGTATCCATTCCTAATTTTGTTATGGGGCCACTGTTAATTTTAATATTTGCATTATGGTTAGGCTGGTTTCCGGTTAGTGGTAGAGAAGGTATTGCTTCATTAGTACTTCCTTCCCTGACATTGGGTACGGCATTAGCCGCGATCCTGTCACGCATGGTGCGTGCTTCAATGCTGGAAGTGTTACAGGAGGACTACGTTCGGGCAGCACGTGCACGAGGCTTAACCGAATTACGCGTATTGGGTTTACATGCATTACGTAACGCAGCATTGCCAGTGGTTACAATCCTGGGTATGCAACTCGGTGCCTTGCTTGCTGGTGCAGTTATTACCGAGACAATCTTTGCCTGGCCCGGCATTGGGCAATTGATGATTGAATCAATTCAAAAGCGGGATTATCCGGTTGTTCAAGCCTGTGTGTTATTGATTAGTTTTACCTATGTATTGGTAAATCTGGTAACCGATTTCACTTATGTTGCACTCGATCCAAGGGTAAAGCTCGATTCATGAACAAGGCCTATACAATTCCTGTTTTTGTCCTCATATTGTGGTCATTATTAGCGTTATTAGGTCCGATATTTCCTTTGTCCCCGGACCAGATTGCATTGGAAAAAATATTGTTAACGCCAAACTGGGGTCAATGGTTTGGTTATGATGACCTGGGACGTTCCATTGGCGCGCGTTTAATCATGGGGGCACGGACATCTTTAAGTGTTGCCATTATTGTTGTTTCAATATCATTTATCGTTGGTACATTATTGGGAATGATTAGTGCCTGGTTAGGGGGTTATTGGGATAAATCTCTGGTTATGGCGATTGATCTGTTTATCGCATTTCCGGGAATCTTGTTAGCGATCGCTTTGTCCGGTTTACTTGGACCGGGCTTAATGAATGCAGTCATTGCTTTATCCATCGTCAGTTGGGTGGGTTTTGCAAGATTGGCACGTGTACAAACATTAAGTATGAAAAATCGGGTCCATGTTGATGCAGCGCGTGCTTTAGGCACACCGAATTTTATTATTATGCTGAAACATATTTTGCCATTGATTATGGCACCATTAATTATTGAAGCGACTTTTGCCTTTGCGGGTGTTGTCATTGCTGAAGCGGGTTTATCGTTTCTTGGTTTAGGTGTACAACCACCTGCTGCTTCATGGGGTAGCATGATCCGTGATGGTACACGTTATATGCTGGTCGCACCTCATATGGTGCTGGCACCAGGTTTTGCTATCCTGTCATTGGTATTATGTATAAACCTGTTAGGTGATTATCTGAGGGATAAGATGGACATCAAAGAGTTAGCCAAAGTTTGATATGAAAACCAAGAAAATGTCATTAGGACCAATCATGTGTGACTTACGTGGCTTTGAGTTGGAAGCGGAAGAGCGCGATATATTGTTACATCCGCTTGTTGGGGGTGTGATCTTATTTACCCGGAATTATGAGTCACCAGAACAGATAGCAGAACTAACTAATAAAATTCATACATTACGTCAACCACATTTACTGATTGCAGTCGATCATGAAGGTGGACGTGTTCAACGTTTTCGGGAAGGATTCTGTCGGCTACCGGCTTGTGCATTGATCGGTGAATGTCATTCAATGCAAAAAGCCCAAACTTTGTCTGAACAGGCTGGCTGGTTAATGGCGGCAGAGTTATTAGCAGTCGGTGTTGATCTCAGTTTTGCTCCAGTACTCGATATTGGTGGGAAGATTAGTAAGGTGATTGGTGATCGTGCGTTTCATGTTAATCCTGAGCATGTGTCACAATTTGCAAGAGCATATATGCACGGTATGAAAGAAGCTGGCATGGCCGCTGTGGGTAAACATTTCCCCGGTCATGGATCAGTCTCCGAGGATTCTCATGTTGCAATTCCCTATGACAATCGTTCATATGAAGATATCAAGATGCACGATCTGATTCCATTTGAAAGAATGATTCATGCGGGTCTTCCTGGCTTAATGCCGGCGCATGTTATTTATTCCGAGATTGATAATAATCCTGCAGGTTTTTCTGCTGTTTGGTTAAAGCATATTCTAAGAAAACAGTTAGAATTCCAGGGTACGATATTCAGTGATGATCTCAGCATGGCAGGTGCTGAAGTAATTGGCGGATATCCAGAACGTGCCGAGGCTGCGCTCAGTGCTGGATGTGATATGGTACTGGCATGTAATAATCAAGAAGGCGCAATCTCGATACTTGATGATGCAAATATATCGAGCAGCATAGAATCACAATCACGCTTGATTAGAATGCACGGACAATTTGATACAAAATTGGATGAGTTAAAGCAAACGGATTTATGGCAACAACGTTCTGAAGCTGTCCTTCATCTTGAAAAAGAACCGGAATTGGATCTGGGTGATGATGTTATATAAAAAGCAATTGGGTATCACCGGAAATAGAATTATTTTTGTGAGAGCAAGGCCGCTCTTAGACACCCATGTCTTCGCGGCATTCGCACAATCATGTGCATCAGAACACCGTGCGCACGACTACATGGATGCAGGACGACTCCAGGGACCTCGGTACCTTTATGCCCTGTGGGTGCCCTTGAGGGGTGTGGAGGAGGTACGATTACATGGATGTAATCGGTAGAGTCGAGTCTGGAACGGAGACCGAGAGAATGTCTGGAACACATTTTCGAGGTACGACCCCAGGGATGGGGGAGGTAGAACTGAGTCTGGAACAGAAGTCGAGAGCAACGCTGGGAGCAGTTGCCGAGCTGACGCAGCTATCGCGAAATAAAAGCATTTTCGGAGGTGCCCAATTAATTGTTTTATTGCTTTGTTTGTTAAGCATAACAACAGCGCAAGCGAAAGAATTAATATCAAAACATTGCGAACCTTTAGTTGAAAGTCAATCTTCAACTGAAAATGTCCATCATTCACAAGGTTTGCTTTGGCAGATCAGTAAAGGAGGTAATGAGATAAGTTATTTGTTTGGCACTATTCATGTCTCAGATACGGAAATTACAACATTACCTGATGTGGTTGATAAAGCGTTGCATGAATCAGATCAGTTTGTCATGGAAGCAATACCCGATGTTGAGCAGATGTTATTACTCTCCAAGATGATGTTTTTTAGTGATGGGCAACGATTATCAGAGTTTGTTGATGTAGCTATTTATAATAAAACGACAGAGATACTATCCTCCTATCAGTTGGGACCTGATGCCGTATCTGTAATGAAACCCTGGGCAGCGTTTTTAATGATGAATTACCCACCAGACCAGGGTGAGCCTCTGGATTTGGTATTGTTGTCTTTGGCCCAACAGAATGGCGCTGATGTTGCCGGTCTGGAATCATTAAAAGAACAGGGCGAAATATTTAACCAGTTAAGCCTTGATGAGCAGGTTAAATTACTGACTGATACCGTTTGTCATTATGATATTGTTGAAGAAGATTTTACAATTATGAAATCACTTTATTTAAAACGCGATTTGGGTGGTTTGTATAATCATGCACAACGTTACTCGATGATCGATGAACCCGTGTATGAGAAACTAATGCAAAAACTTATTGTCGACCGGAATAATGCTATGGTTCAGCGTATGCAGCCCATGTTGGAAAAAGGGAGTTCATTTATAGCTATTGGTGCGATGCATCTTACCGGAGAAAAGGGTGTGCTTGCCTTGCTTGAAAAACAGGGATATAGCGTTTCAGTAAAATTTTAATAGAGAGCTTTGCACGAATGATATTTTGCCCACATACGTCGTTAAAAATGTGCTCGAATACGGGGTCGGGAAGCGACAAATTTGATATAAACTCCGCTTCTCGGCTTAGGCTTCGAAAACATGTTCCCGACATTTTCTCGGTCGCTGTTCCCGACGCGACTCTACCTCCTGCATCCATGCAGTCGTGTGCGCATTTGGATGAAATACTTCCCTGTATTTCACTCTTACGAGCAACGTTTGTTGCCCAAATTCGTTCCAGACGAATTTGTCGCCTCATCTTATGTACAAGGATGTATTGTATGCCGATTTTGCAGGAGTAAAAATTGGTGAGAACAAAATCTTTATCCGTGTAAAGCTCTCTAAATATTTTGAACAAAGGGTAAATAAATGAGTGTTACAGAATTAATGGACATGATTCCAGGTTTCTTCAATGAAGAGACCTGGATCATTGAAGTATTTATTGTTGTATTTATTACAGCGTTTTTAAACTGGATTCAAAAAAGAATTCTTTCTAAAGTTATTATCAAACTTGAGCGTACCAGAACGTATTGGGACGATGCCTTATTTGATGCTGCACGAAAACCTCTTACGTTTTTGATCTGGATAATCGGTCTTACATTTGCAGCTGATATTGTAAAGAGTGAAACTGATGCCGCTATATTCGGCGCCATAGGGCCGATTCGTGATGTGGGTGTGATTGTTGTTATTAGCTGGTTCCTTGTTCGTTTTATCGGCCGTGCAGAAAAAAATATTACTGAGAAAAAACAGATTGCTGGTGAAGAGTTTGATCAAACCACTGCTGATGCAATTGCGAAGTTACTTCGCATTTCGATCATCATTACTGGTGCTCTGGTCACAATGCAAACTCTGGGTTATAGCATATCCGGTGTGTTGGCCTTTGGCGGTATTGGTGGAATCGCGGTTGGCTTTGCTGCCCGCGATTTATTGGCAAATTTTTTTGGTGGATTCATGATCTACATGGATCGTCCTTTTGATGTTGGTGACTGGATACGATCTCCGGATCAGGAAATTGAAGGCACTGTAGAAAAAATAGGTTGGCGCTTAACAACGATACGGACATTCGATAAACGTCCTTTATATGTACCCAATGCGATCTTCACAAATATATCGGTTGAGAATCCATCACGTATGTCCAATCGGCGCATCAAGGAAACTATAGGTATTCGTTATGATGATGCAGCCAAAATGAAAGATATTATTGCTGATGTTAAGCAAATGCTAAAAGAGCATGATGAGATTGATACAAGCCAGACTATAATTGTTAACTTTAATGAATTTGCTCCTTCTTCACTGGATTTCTTTATCTATACCTTTACAAAAACAACAAACTGGGTTCGGTTTCATGATATTAAGCAGGATGTGTTATTGAAGATTATCGATATTATCGAATCGCATGGAGCAGAATGTGCCTTCCCGACATCTACCTTGCATATCTCGCAAGGAATTCAGATGTCAGAATCATAAGTAACTAAAATATAT
>CAYMPA010000089.1:0-12595 GCA_964392105.1 uncultured Enterobacteriaceae bacterium | reverse complement strand
GATAAAGACGCAATCATATTGTAGGCGCCACGTAACTTATAGGAGAAAACCGGCTGCTGATCTTCCCGTTTTAACCAGATAGTATTGTTATGGCGCTGTGAAAGTTGCGGCGCATGATCCAGTTCTGTCCGTTTTGCTACCGTGTAGATCCGCTGACTGGCTTCTTTAATTAAATTTTTGTATTCATTAAACATAGACATAAGATAACATTAACTTCGCATCAAATATATTCATTCAACGGAGCAAGTCTATGTCACAAGATGACAAGAAAAAAGAAGTTGCGAAAGCAGCAATAAATTATATCGAAGATGATAGTATAGTTGGTGTAGGTACAGGTAGTACCGTTAACTTTTTTATCGAAGAGCTTGCTCGGATAAAAGGGCGTATAGACGGTGCTGTTTCCAGTTCTGTTGCCAGTGAAGTATTACTCAAAAAATATCATATTCCGGTACTACCAATGAACAGTGTCATAGAAATACCTGTTTACATAGATGGTGCTGATGAAGCAACACAGCACCGCCACCTTATCAAAGGCGGTGGTGGTGCATTAACACGTGAAAAAATTGTTGCCGCTGCAAGTAAACAGTTCGTTTGTATTATTGATGACAGCAAGTTAGTGCCGATGTTGGGTGAATTCCCGTTACCCATTGAGGTGATACCAGTAGCACAGAGCTATGTTGCCAGGCAAATCGTAAAACTGGGTGGCCAACCTGAATTACGCCAGGATTTCACGACTGATAATGGCAATATCATTCTCGATGTATATAACCTGAAGATAGATAATCCAATTGATCTTGAGCAGAAATTAAACCAGATTGTCGGGGTTGTTACTAATGGATTATTTGCACAAAGACCGGCTGATGTACTGTTAATAGCAAGTGATGATGGTGTTAAAAAACAATAATTTGAGAAGTCTGTCGCTTATTTAATACATAATATTGGCGTATTTGTCATAGTTTGGCTTAGAATAGTAATTAGAATAAAAAATCATATCTTTATCACTAGGGGATTAATAGATGCTTTTTTATATTGTCTATATCTTGTCAGTTGTCGTGCTTATATTGCACTTTACTGGCTTTCTTGCTCGCAGGAACATGGATTGGGTTGTACTAGTAGCTGCTGTAGCAATATTTGCCGTAAACATTCTTGATTTTCTCAAGATAATTTAACCGTAGCGGCCTGATCATTATGATCGGACTGCTACAGCGAGTGACTCATGCCTCTGTCACCATTGGTGGTGATATCGTCGCTTCAATCAATACCGGTCTTTTGGTATTTATTGGTATAGAAAAAAACGATTCTGAACATCAAGCCAAACGTCTATTTGAAAAGATAACTGCCTATCGTGTCTTTGCTGATGATAAAGGTAAGATGAATCTAAGCCTTCAGGATATTAATGGTGGCTTGTTACTTGTTCCTCAATTCACTTTACCTGCTGATACAAGCAAGGGTTTGCGGCCAAGCTTTTCTGATGCAGCACCACCTGAAGCAGGCAAACAATTATTTGATTATTTTATTGAACATGCACGTAATCACTACTCAACTGTTGAAAGCGGTGTGTTTGGTGCGGATATGCAGGTCAGATTGAACAATGATGGGCCGGTTACCTTCTGGCTTCAAACATAATACGAAATCACGAAATCAATAACACGGCTATTAAAATAGATATTACTACCACTACAAACCCTGTTATCTTTTGTTTACCCGCCAGCATATTTTTTTCAAACCGGGTTTTATAGAAATAATGCAATGATAGAAAAATAACGATAGCCGCAACAGTACTTAGAAAACCGACAATCTCGTTTTTCAAGCTTCAAGCCAATCCTGTTGTTTAAGAAAGACATCGTAAAGTTCTGCTTCTGCAGAACCAGGTTCAGGTTGCCAGTTATATTCCCAGCGTACCAAAGGTGGTAAGGACATTAAGATAGATTCTGTTCGGCCGCCAGATTGCAATCCAAATAAAGTCCCTCGATCATAAATCAGGTTAAATTCCACGTAACGACCACGGCGATAGAGCTGAAAGTTTCTTTCTCGTTCGGAATAATTTGTATCCATTCGCCTTTGAACAATCGGCATATAAGCCTTTAAAAAGTGATCGCCAACACTTTGCATAAAGGCAAAACAGGACTCATAACCCCATTCATTTAAATCATCATAAAACAAACCACCAATACCACGTGGTTCCTGGCGATGTTTAAGATAAAAATACTCATCACACCATTGCTTATATTTTGAATACGTATCATATTCGAAGCCATTACATGCGGCCTTTGCCGTTTCATGCCAATGACGGGCATCCTCCTTGAATCCATAATAAGGCGTCAGATCGAAACCACCACCAAACCACCAAATGGGATCCTCGCCTTCTTTCTCTGCAATGATAAATCGTACATTCATATGTGTAGTTGGTACGTATGGATTTAATGGATGAATTACGAGTGAATCACCGAGTGCCTGAAATGAACGACCAGCGAGTTCTGGTCTGTGCGCTGTTGCGGATGGTGGTAAGCTATCGCCATGGACATGTGAAAAATTAATGCCCCCCTGCTCAAAAATCTTACCCTGCTGCATAACACGACTACGTCCGCCACCACCGCCTTCCCGCTCCCATTGGTCTTCTTTTAATATCAAATCACTATCCAATTGCATCAAAGTGGTACAAACCCGGTCTTGCAAGTCCAATAAATAATGCTTGATGCTATCAATATCGATCATTTTGTGTTCGTTTGTTGGTAATCAGGTCATGAGTCCGCATGTTACAAGAGTACGCTTGATATCGAACCAGGGTAATTTTCCTGTCAAGAATTAAACGTTTATTTATAATACTGTTAATACTCAACCCATCGCTTGACGAGCCCTCACTTATTCTGGCACATTATGCGCGCGCATGCTCCCTCCACCAGAGCTACGGCTATGATTATGGTCGCGAGCACACGCATAAAGCACCAGCCTGGCGTGAGCATCTCGTCAACTCTTGCAACAAGCGGACTAGAGGTTATCCTATAACGCTTATTTTTTCAGGTAGCAGATAATGAGTAATCGTAGCGCGACTGTAAAACGCGACACAAAAGAAACACAAATAGAAATATCACTACAGCTTGATGGAGAAGGAAAGTCCGATCTCGATATTGGTATTCCATTTCTGGAACACATGCTGGATCAGATCGCACGTCATGGTCTATTTGATATCAGCATTAAGGCCAAGGGCGATCTGGAGATCGATGCACACCACACAGTTGAAGATGTGGGCATTACACTCGGTCAGGCATTTATCCAGGCTTTAGCAGATAAGAAAGGTATTCGTCGCTATGCACACGCATATGTTCCACTCGATGAAGCACTTTCTCGTGTAGTGATAGATTGCTCTGGCCGTCCAGGTCTTGAATACAATGTCAATTACCCTCGCGCAAGAGCTGGAGAGTTTGACGTGGATTTAATCTTTGAATTCTTCCAGGGATTTGTGAATCACGCGATGATGACATTGCACATCGAAAATATCAGTGGCCGTAATTCACACCATATTGCTGAAACAATCTTCAAGGCATTCGGTCGAGCCTTACGTGTAGCTGTGGAAATTGATCCACGTATGGAAGGAATCCTGCCTTCGACAAAAGGTGCACTCTAAACATATAAATTATGTCTAAGGTCGTCGTTCTTGATTACGGCAGCAGTAATCTGCGCTCTGTTGCCAAGGCACTTGAAACTGTTGCTGATAGTGATCACACAATCACAGTCAGCAACAATCCTGAAACTATCCTGAATGCAGATAGGGTTGTCTTCCCGGGTCAAGGGGCTATCGGTCAATGCATGAACAGCCTGAAAGAACAGGAACTGGATGAAGTCATTTGTGAAAGTATATTAAATAAACCTTTTTTGGGGATATGTCTTGGCTTGCAATCGCTCATGGGACATAGTGATGAAGATGGCGGTGTAAAAGGTTTAGGCATATTACCCGGTAATGTCATTCGCTTTACCGATAACGTTAAAGATGAGAATGGTGTGCTTTATAAGATCCCGTCTATGGGTTGGAATCAAGTCTATCAAGCAAAACCACATCCTTTATGGGAAGGTATTGAAGATGGCAGTCGCTTTTATTTTGTTCACAGTTATTTTGTGAAACCCGAACTTGAATCCGATATTGCAGGTAATACCGATTATATCTGTCGATATACCTCCGCCGCTGCACGTGACAATTTATTTGCGACTCAATTTCATCCTGAAAAAAGCCAACACGATGGTTTAGCCTTATTGAAAAATTTTATTAACTGGAATATTTAGGCTTACGTTTACGCGAACGTTTTTGATCTGACTTAACACGTCTCTTTTTTGTTGAAGCTGATTTCTTTTCTTTCTTCTTTTCAGGCTTAGCTGGCGCCTCGTTTTTTTCACCCAATCGACTGATATTTAACTGTCGTTCAGCGACCCAGACTTTTTTCAAGGCTCGAAATATATCGCGCGGCATTCCAATTGGCAGATCCAATGTCGCGTATTTATCATGAATCGTCACATTCTTGATATATTGACTATCAACACCCGCCTCATTGGCAATGGCACCAACGATATTATTTATCTTCACTTCATGATCATTTCCGACCTCAATACGAAAACGTTCCATGTCTCGATCAGGCATTGATTGTCTGGGTCTTCTTTGTTTTTCATTATTACGTGGTTTATCTCTGTTACCTTCATTACGTGACTTATCTTTTTGACCATCCTTTCGCGGTTTAACCAGGAAAGGCTGATCGCCTTGAGATAGCTTGGCCAATGCCGTAGCGATGTCCATTGCCGAACGACCTGTTTCGATTTGATACTCTTCAATAATTGAATAAAACAATTCATTATCATCATTTTCCAGGGTATCTGTAATACGTTGCTTAAAACGTTGAATACGCTCCTGATTAATTGTTTCAGCAGTCGGCATATGCATGCGATCTATTTTCTTGCTTGTCACCTTTTCAATCATACGCAACAGATGTTGTTCACGGTTTGTTACAAACAAGATTGCTTCGCCTTCACAACCTGCCCTTCCGGTTCGACCAATACGATGAGTATAGGCTTCCGGGTCATTAGGAATATCGTAATTAATAACATGACTGATTCTTTGAACATCAAGACCGCGAGCAGCTACATCGGTTGCGATCAACATATCAATCTTGCCGGATTTCAATCGACTAATGGTTTGTTCGCGTAACTTCTGCGTAATATCTCCATTCAATGACGTACAGGCATAACCACGTGCAGCAAGTTTTTCAGATAACTCAGTCGTTTCGATCTTGGTACGTACAAAAATAAGTATTGCATTAAAGGTCATGCTTTCAAGGATGGTGGTCAAGGCTTCAAGTTTTTGCCTGCCGTTAACCAACATGTAACGCTGTCGGATCGTATCTGCAGTAATACTCTTTGCCTTTATAGTGATCTGCTCGGGATTATTTAAATATTTTTTTGATATTTTACGAATTTGTGCCGGCATGGTGGCAGAAAACAACGCAATCTGGCGTTGTTCAGGTAACTGTTCGAGCACCCATTCAACATCATCAATAAAACCCATGCGTAACATTTCGTCAGCTTCATCAAGTACCAGGCAAATTAATTTGTCTAACTTCAACGTACCGCGACGCATATGGTCCATGACCCGGCCTGGTGTACCAACAACCACATGTACCCCGCGTTTTAGTTGACGTAACTGAACTCCGTATTCCTGACCACCATAAATTGGTAACACATGAAATCTTTTAAGAAAAGCGGCATAACGTTGAAAGGCTTCCGAAACCTGAATAGCAAGCTCACGTGTTGGTGTTAAAACCAAAATCTGTGGTGTAGTCAGTTTGAGGTTAATCTTTGATAATAGCGGTAAGGCAAAGGCCGCTGTCTTACCCGTACCCGTTTGTGCCTGCCCGATCACATCCCGGCCTTTCATAACAAATGGAATAATCTCAGCCTGAATTGGAGAAGGCGTTTCATAACCCACTTTATTGAGTGCCTTTATAAGGGGCGTTGGTAGTGATAGATCGTCAAAAGACAGATTGTGGGGATCAGCATTACTCATGGAGTTTACCTTTGGATATGGACACGATAACCAGCTTATTACCGATTTTCCAGCTTGTTACCAGTTTTAATGGTTATCGGACAACAAGAGGGCGGGCAGTATACGGACTTGCTGGCTTGTTACAAGCCAAATTCTGATTGTTTATGGGAATATTCACTCCGATTCCTATCAATTACTAATTTTTTAACATTTTGTTTCGCCTTCTCCGGCGAGTCACTTTTGCAGACGCAAAAGTAACCAAAAAGTCTCTCCCCGAATGTCATGGCCTGCTTGTTAGCGGTACTCCTGTGGGGATTTGTTTTCACTGTCTTTAAGCCAGATCAAGCCAAGAATGATCGCCGCAAACGTATATGTCATATCTTCCCGTGTAACGAACAAGAAGGCGGTAATTCCTGTTACCTGAATCGTGACAGGTATCAGCTCCATCGCAATTGGCAGGGATTTAAAACTTAGGTTGTCGTGCATTGGTAGATTCCTATTGTCAGTTAACAGTATGTTATTGGGAATCCGCATTATTGCGGGAAATTAAAATATACATAAATAAAGTCCATTTATTCACGCTCCTTTTGGTTGGCTAGTTTACAAGACTAGCACATCGGATCAGGGACGAGCCTATGGGCGACACGTAAATGATTTCTCACAGTCTGGGAAGTCGTAGACCAGTGCATCAGGGAAAAGTTCTTTTGCATCCTTTTCTTTGAAGAAAAGGAGGTCACTATCAAAGCGAAATAAAATGTGTAACGATACTATTAACTAAACAGTAATGAGAAAGTTAAGAAAAACTTTTATTTTTCCCTTTCAACAGCCCGATACCCAATATCCTTTCTATAAAACATACCCTCATAGTTAATATGCTTTATCGCCTCGTATGCTTCCTGTTGAGCTTGTGTAACAGTTTCACCCAAGCCAGTAATACATAACACTCGTCCACCTGCCGTAACGATATGGTTATCGTTAATCGCTGTTCCTGCATGAAAGACTTTTACGTTATCTGGGAAATTAGCATCGAGACCATTAATCACATCACCTTTACTTGCGCTTGCAGGATATCCTGCCGAAGCAGTAACCACACCTAACGCAGCACGTTCATCCCATTCAGCAGAACATTGATCCAGTGTTCCTGTTGTTACCGCAAGACATAGTAAAACAAGATCACTTTTTAAACGCATCATGATCGGTTGTGTTTCCGGATCACCAAAACGGCAATTAAATTCCAGCACCCTAAGTGTACCGTCTTTGGTAATCATGATCCCGGCATAGAGAAAACCGGTATAGACCCGACCTTCTTCTGCCATACCTTCAATAGTCGGCATGATAACTTCATCCATGATGCGCTGGTGCATTGCTGCATCAACAACAGGTGCCGGAGAATAGGCGCCCATCCCACCTGTATTAGGCCCGCTATCACCTTCATCTCTTGCCTTATGATCCTGGGAACTTGCCAGCGGTAAAACATGGACACCATCGGACATGACAATAAAGCTGGCCTCTTCACCTTCAAGATATTCTTCAATAACAACTCGATGACCCGCCTCACCAAATTTATTACCTGCAAGCATGTCATTGATGGTATTGATTGCTTCTTCTTCGGTCGTTGCAATAACAACGCCTTTACCAGCAGCTAATCCATCAGCTTTGATAACAATGGGGGTAGTTTTTGATTTTAGATATGCAAATGCAGGTTCAACGTCTGTAAAAACTCCATATTCTGCTGTCGGGATCTGATAACGTTTCAGAAAATCTTTGGAAAAGGATTTTGAACCTTCAAGGATGGCCGCGGCCTGAGTCGGACCGAAGCAAGACAGACCTGCCTCTTTGAATACATCAACAATTCCAGCCACCAATGGCGCCTCTGGTCCGATAATTGTGAGATCAATCTTTTCTTTTTCTGCAAATACGATTAGTTCAGAAATATCATCTGCACTAATCTCGATATTGATCAATTTATTTTCTGTGGCCGTGCCTGCATTACCGGGGGCAATATAAACTATATCGACCTGATCTGACTGCGCCGCCTTCCAGGCCAAGGCATGCTCACGACCACCACCACCTACGATTAAAACCTTCATGATATGTGAAAGGTGAAGAGTGAAACGAGAAACGTATATTGTAGACAATCCATATTAATCATGATTATTTTCCAAACTTAAATTGATTATTAAATGCCACATTAAATCAGAAATATTATTCTATTTAGAATTAACTGAAGGAGTAGATTTTTTATTTTAATACCGTTTATAAGCTATCAGATTTGTGCGCAGACGAGGCGCGACACTTTCGAGAAGCGGAGTTTGCAAATAGCTTGTCGCTTCCCGACCTCGAATTGCAGAAAGTGGAAACAACGAAGTATGCGTGCAAATCTGACGCTTAAAATCAATGGAGGAAGTGACGCATTCCAGTGAACACCATAGCAATATCGTGTTCATCCGCCGCTGCAATTACTTCTTCATCCCGCATTGAACCGCCGGGTTGTATTACCGCTTTAACACCAACATTCGCTGCTGAATCAAGGCCATCTCGAAATGGGAAGAAAGCGTCTGACGCCATAACTGACCCAGCAACTTCCAGGTTTTCATCTTCTGCTTTTATTGCCGCAATACGCGCACTATATACACGGCTCATCTGGCCAGCACCAATACCTATAGTTTGATTATTCTTCGCATAGATAATGGCGTTTGATTTAACATACTTAACCACATGCCATGCAAAGATCATATCGTTTAATTCCTGCGATGTTGGCTGGCGTTTGGTAACAATCTTTAGGTCATCTTTTGTAATCACGCCCTGATCATTATCCTGTACTAGCAAACCACCACTGACACGCTTCATATTCAGTTGTTGAATGGCTTGTTCGCGTTGACCAACTTCCAATAAACGGACACCCGCCTTGCTTGCAATGATCTCAATACACTCCGGCGCAACTAACGGGGCAATAATAACTTCAACGAATTGTCTATCGATTATTGCCTTGGCTGTTTCTACATCGAGTGTTTTATTAAACGCAATAATTCCACCGAAGGCTGAAGTTGGATCAGTGGCATAAGCACGGTCATAAGCTTCAAGGACAGTATTACCAATCGCTACACCGCAAGGGTTGGCATGTTTCACAATAACACAAGCTGTCTCTTTGAAAGACAGGACACATTCCAGAGCAGCATCGGTATCAGCAATATTATTGTAGGAAAGTTCTTTACCCTGGATTTGTTTTGCGCTTGCTAATGTTCCCGCAGGTGGATTTGGTTCCGTATAAAACGCAGCCGTTTGATGCGGGTTTTCTCCATAGCGAAGTTCCTGACGCTTCTTAAATTGCGTTGTATAGGTTAATGGATAATCTATTGGTTCTTTAGCTTCGTTAAGTGCACCAAGGTAGTTTGAAACATTCGCATCATAATTTGCCGTATGTGCAAATACTTTTTGTGCTAAACGAAAACGTGTTTCATCGCTAATACTGGAACTATTTTGTTTCAGTTCTGTTAATACAACATCATAATCTGCTGTATCAACAACAACAGTTACAGAGGCATGGTTTTTTGCAGCGGAACGTAGCATGGCAGGACCGCCAATATCTATATTTTCTATTGCTTCAGCAAATGTGCAGTCAGCTTTACTGACTGTTTGTTCAAACGGGTATAAGTTAACAACGACAAAATCAATCCCATCGATGCCGTGTTCCTGCATGACTTCATCATCAGTCCCACGTCGCCCCAGAAGTCCACCATGAATTGTTGGATGCAAGGTTTTTACTCGACCATCCATCATTTCAGGAAAACCGGTATAGTCAGAAACCTCAACAACATTAATATTATTATCGGCTAATAATTTTGCTGTACCGCCTGTGGAAAGAATATCTATGCCAAGCTCAGTTAGGCCTTTGCACAGATCAACAATACCGGATTTATCAGACAC
This sequence comes from uncultured Enterobacteriaceae bacterium, assembly GCA_964392105.1. GTDB lineage: Bacteria > Pseudomonadota > Gammaproteobacteria > Eutrophobiales > Eutrophobiaceae > UBA7359. Next base: position 2,643 of record CAYMPA010000089.1, on the reverse strand, counting down.
GCTAACCAGCGCACGTTTAACAACTATCATTACAATATACCCTAGTAATAAATAATTCTAATTAAATGACTTATATTACGACTATATTTAAGGGTCTCAAAAATAATACCGCGCGTGACTATAAAAACCTCGGTGCCTCTTGAAGGTGAAAATTGCATTTTTAGAGATGCCTATTAATCGAGATCGTATTTTTTTAACCTATTCCGCAATGTAACGCGGTTAAGACCAAGTATTTGTGCCGCATGTGTGATGTTACCTTGTGTATATTGCATCACAACGTCAAAAAATGGTTTTTCTACTTCTTCCATGAACAATGCATAGAGATCACTTGCATGATGACCATCAAGATCTTCGAAATAGTCTTCCATCGCCCGTTGTACATTCTCAGCCAGGCATTTTTCAGGTGCTTCGTGACGATCAGCAGCTGTTTGTTTTCTATGCTTGGTCTTGATCATGCTGCCAGTGCCTGTTGATCTTTAAAAAAGTGTTTTAGAGCAGAGATCTGTTCATCTGGATCTTCAATTTGATTTATTACTGCACGAAAAGAATTCGCATTTATTTGTTGTTTGCAGTACCAGCTAATATGCTTGCGTGCGATACGTACTCCCTGGTATTCCCCGTAAAATTCATGCAAATGAGTAATATGCTTAACCAAGGTATTACAAATTTCATTCACATCAGGCGCATTAATTTTTTTACCCGTTTTCAGGTAATGATTTATTTCTCGGAATATCCATGGATTTCCCTGGGCTGCTCTTCCTATCATAATCCCGTCTACGTTATATGTTTTTAATATTTCTGCTGCCGTCTCTGGCGTACTGATATCACCATTGGCAATTATCGGTATATTAACCTTTGTTTTTATCTCGCCTGCTGTTTCATGTTCTGCGATAGCTGAAAAACCGCAGGCACGCGTCCGTCCGTGAACAGTAAGAGCTTGTATACCCGTTGATTCAGCGATTCTGGCAATCGTTACCGCATTCTTATTGTTACTGTCCCAACCTGTCCTGATTTTTAAAGTCACCGGAACATCAACTGCATTTACAACCGATTCCAGGATATCTGCAACCAATGGTTCATTCTTCAATAAAGCCGAACCCGCCATTACATTGCAAATTTTTTTAGCAGGACAACCCATATTGATATCAATGATCTGTGCACCATGCCTAACATTAAATACGGCAGTCGTTGCCATTTGATCCGGGTCTGCACCGGCGATTTGTACTGCCCTTGGTGCCGGTTCACCATCATGATTCAGGCGAAGCTGTGTCTTCCGGGTATGAAATAACACCGGTTTAGACGTTACCATCTCCGAAATGACCAGACCCGCACCCAACTCGCGACAGAGCAACCTGAACGGTTGATCAGTAACACCAGACATAGGTGCAAGCACCAGATTATTTTTAAGTAAATGGACCCCTATAAACATGAAACCGTAACGCAAGTGTGGACGGAACGTAAATTAAACCTTAATAATAACCGTATACTTTTACTTGTAAAGCGGCATATTTTTGATGAATAAAATCAGGGACTTTAAACCCGCATTTCGTTCGAGTTAGAGAAAACGAAACTCGAAACTGACTGCGCCTGCGGTTGGACCACTAACTTCCAGCACAAAATGTACCGGATAATCAACAGGCATACCTTCGTCAATCTCAATACTATTATCCAGATAATCACTTGGTACAAATTCCCGGTAACCTAACAAAGCACCAGATGTATCAAACAAGGTTAGTTGAACACGTGGGTATGGTTGGCGAACGGGTAACTCATTCTTCATCGTGGCATTAACTAATAAGGTATCCTGATAACCTGGATGTAATCGTACATCACGGTTGACCAACTTAATGGCGCTGGCATCCCGTTGACGAATCAATCTGCAATCCAGTTCCTTACAGGCTTGCTTTACATATGGTGTTAATTGGGGATACTTCATTAAGACCTCATCCCGATTAAACCAGGCAAGTTGTAAAGTTATTGCTATCAGTGCAACAAAACTGGTGGTTGCCCAAAAAACGGCCGAAATCCAGCTTCGTTTAACATGTGTCTCCGTCAGTATCTCTTCTGCTTCAGGAAATTCATAATGCGTTTCTTTAACCTGTTTTTTTACTGGTTCAGAAGTTTTATTTTCAGATGCTTCTTTCTTTATATTGGTTTTAATTTCTTCAACTGGTGGGTGGACACCAAGTTCATTAATGGCCGTTTCAAGTTCTAGATCTGCATTTGCTTCGTTATTTGTAATTAATACATCTTGTTCAGAATCGATAATTTCCGGTTCATTATTCCCGGAAATATCAAACTGGGGTTCTACTTCCAGATCCTTATCAAATTCAGGTCCAGATTGAATAATATTAAGTATTTTCTCATTAGATAGAGGCTCATCATATAGATGATCCAATGCATTGAATTGCTTATGACAAAACCCGCATCGAACCTGTCCAGATGCAGCTGCGATATGCTCCGCATAAATTTGAAATTGTTTTGTACAACTAGGGCAAACTGTAAACATTAACCTGAAATCCTCAGTTGACAGCTTTTTGCTCCTGCAAAAGCTGAATACACGCCGTTCATGGCGATAACCCGTTTGTACCATGAATCATTTACAAAGAATGGCATGTTAAGTGTGCGTTTTACATGCGGCAC
>CAYMPA010000088.1:3657-12619 GCA_964392105.1 uncultured Enterobacteriaceae bacterium | reverse complement strand
GAAAAGACCAGTGATGTAGAAGATGCTCTAAAAGAGGCACTGGCCATGAAAGATCGCACAGTAATGATGGATTTTATTACTGATCAGACTGAAAATGTTTATCCAATGATTGCTTCTGGGAAAGGGCATCATGAAATGCATTTGTCACCAGAAAGGGAACTCGCCTAATCATGCGTCACATACTTTCATTACTTATGGAAAATGAATCCGGGGCTTTATCGCGGGTTTCGGGTTTGTTCTCTGCACGCGCGTTTAATATTGAATCATTGACAGTTGCACCAACTGAAGACCCGACAGTATCTCGAATGACACTGGTTACCAGTGGCTCAGATGCCATTATTGAGCAGATAACCAAACAACTAAATAAACTGGTTGATGTTATCAAAGTGGTCAATCTTAATGAGTATCGTCATATTGAACGTGAATTGATGTTGATTAAAGTTACGGCGCAAAGAAATGACCGTGATGAAATAAAACGCATGGTTGACATTTTTCGTGGTCGCATTATCGACGTTACTGAAAATACATACACAATCGAGATGACCGGTACAGGTGAAAAACTGGATGCCTTTATAGAAGCACTGGATGATAGTTTGATCCTCGAGGTTGTACGTTCTGGAGTATCTGGCATATCACGTGGCGATAAAGCCATTCAATCCTAACAATATTATTTTTTTTACGAGAGCAAGTTATGAAAATTTACTACGATAAAGACGCAGACTTATCTTTAATTCAGGGCAAACAGGTTGCCATAATCGGATATGGTTCTCAGGGACATGCGCATGCGAATAACCTTAAGGATTCAGGCGTTAATGTTTGTGTTGGTTTGCGTGAAGGTTCAGCATCCGCTGCAAAGGCAGAAGCAGCAGGACTAAATGTGAAGTCAATTGCCGATGCGGTGGCCAGTTCCGATGTGGTAATGGTACTCGCACCAGATGAACATCAATCAGTTTTATATAAAAATGAAATTGAACCCAATATCAAACAAAGTACTGCTCTCGCTTTTGCACATGGTTTTAATATTCATTTTCAACAGATCGTTCCTCGTGCAGATCTCGATGTGATCATGATTGCACCAAAAGGCCCGGGTCACCTGGTTCGTGCGACCTATACTGGCGGTGGTGGTGTACCCTCCTTGATAGCTGTATTTCAAGATGCTTCTGGTCAGGCAAAGGAACTTTCCCTGTCATATGCCTCAGCGAATGGTGGTGGACGAGCTGGTATTATTGAAACTACATTCAAGGAAGAAACCGAAACTGATCTGTTTGGTGAACAAGCTGTTCTTTGTGGTGGTATTACTGCTTTAATTCAGGCCGGTTTTGAAACCCTGGTTGAAGCGGGTTATGCACCAGAAATGGCATACTTCGAATGTTTACACGAAACCAAGTTGATCGTTGACCTTATCTATGAAGGTGGCATAGCAAATATGCGTTACTCAATCTCGAATACAGCTGAATACGGTGATTTCACCCGTGGTCCTAGAGTAATTACTGATGAGACAAAACGTGAAATGAAAAAGATTCTTTCCGAGATTCAGAATGGGGAATTTGCAAAAGAGTTTATTCTTGAAAACCAGAGTGGTGCCGCAGTATTAAAAGCAAAACGTCGAATAAGTCGTGAACATGGAATTGAAATTGTTGGAGAGAAGTTACGCTCAATGATGCCCTGGATTAAAGATAATAAATTGGTCGACCAGGAAAAAAATTAATAGCGTGAAAGGTTAAATGTGAAACGTGAAAAGTAAATAAAAAGCGAATAACAATACATCTCTCTTTGCACTTTTCACTCTTCACATTATCAAGTCATGCCAAGTAATCGTTATCCATTAATTGCACGGGAAGCTTGGCCAATCTTGTTTATCTTGGTCGGGTTGACCGTGCTTGCGCAATTTCTTTCCGGACCGGCTGCATTTATTTTTACACTGACGATCCTTTTTATTACTACTTATCTCTTTCGTGATCCAATCCGGGTAATACCTTCACAACCATTAGCTGTCGTCAGTCCGGTTCACGGTGTTGTTACACTGGTCGAAGAAGCTGAAGAGATACGTTTACATTCCAAAGCGATACGTATCCAGATTACAATGCGTATCCATGATATTTATTCATTGCGTAGTCCAATTGAAGGAAAGGTCATTGAACAATGGTGTTCCGATTCAGATGAAAATGAATCATGTCGTCATTTTGATTTTTATATTAAATCAGATGAAGGTGACAATGTCGTAACAGCTATCAGGTTAAGAGATATTATTCGCCGTTTTCACGTGTACCTGCATTCAGGTGAACGGGCAGGACAGGGACAACGCTGTGGTTATCTTTACTTTGGTGGTCGTATTGATGTTTTTATACCGGTTGAATCAAAAGTACAGGTAGAAGTTGGTCAATATGTTAAATCTGGTAGTACAGTCCTGGCACAACTCATTCACTCTGCGGCTGCAAGTGTTATTCAGGACAACAAGAATTTCTGAAAGTTGTCAAATAACACACTCCTTTCTTTAAGAAAACTCTTTACAAAGGTACACTCCCACAGGAGCTATCGCAGAATATAATCACGTGCGTTAGCATGGAGTATGAACGCGATGCTCGTACGGTATCGTGCGGGCCGCTCGTGAAGAAAGTGGCGGCATTGCCGACGCTGACTGAGCGTTGCGTATTCCGGCATTGCCGGGATGATTCCCTGTGTGTAAGCACAGGGAGATTCAATAGTACCGACATAATTACATGAGATTAAGGCAACGTGAATAAACGTAGACGTGGAATTTATTTATTACCCAACCTGTTTACTACAGCTGCGTTGTTTGCGGGCTTCTATTCTATCGTTGCGGCTATGAATAAGCAGTTTGAACCTGCTGCAATTGCAATCTTTGTTGCCATGGTACTGGATGGTATGGATGGACGTATTGCGCGTTTAACCAATACTCAAAGTGATTTTGGAATGCAATACGATAGTTTGTCCGATATGGTTTCATTTGGTTTGGCACCTGCACTGGTTATGCATCAATGGGCATTATTTGGAATGGGTAAATTAGGTTGGTTGGCCGCATTTGTTTACACAGCTTCTACCGCTTTGAGGCTTGCCCGCTTTAATACCCAGGCAACCAGTTTAGAAAAACATTTTTTTCAGGGTTTGCCGAGTCCAGCAGCGGCAGCAGTTTTGGCAGGAATGATTTGGTTTGGTAGTAATTATGGATTAATTGACGGCACAACTGTTTTAGTCTTTTGTTTTCCGGTTACTATTCTCGTCGGTATATTGATGGTTAGTAATATTAGATATCACAGTTTCAAGCAATTTGATCTCAAGGGACGAGTACCTTTTATGGCGGTCTTGATAGTCGTCCCGGTATTTGTCTTAATCGCTATAGAACCACCATTGGTCTTATTTTTACTGGCAACTATCTATGCGGTGTCTGGCCCTATTTTCACATTGGTTTTGTTACGCAAGCATCGAGAAGCTAGAAAGACGACTGAGACATGAAATACTTGAATTTTATTTGAATAACGTTATATTTCCGATATGTGCTCGAATTATCGATCAATTAATGTTGTATATTCTTGCTTCCGTTCAGCGCAGTCTGGATTGTTTCGCCTGTCACTTCTTCTACTGCCCTGAAGGGCAAATAATCTTATTTCACAATTAGTATTTATGGTATTGCGTTTTTAACGCACCAATCAATTTGTGTTGCTCAGCCTATCAACATAGTATGAGCAAGAGTACCGGAGTAGAGAATAATGAAGGATAAATTAATTATATTTGACACAACCTTGCGTGATGGCGAGCAAAGTCCAGGTGCCTCAATGACGAAGGATGAAAAACTTCGTATTGCCAAGGCACTGGAGAAAATGCGTGTCGATATTATTGAAGCCGGTTTCCCAATCGCCAGTCAGGGTGACTTTGAATCGGTAAAGGCAGTTGCTGAATTGGTAACAGATAGTACAGTTTGTGGTCTGGCCAGGGCATTGGATAAGGATATTGATCACGCTGCTGAGGCATTGAAACCGGCCAATTCATCGCGTATTCATACTTTTCTTGCTACATCACCAATACACATGCGTGAAAAATTACGTATGGAACCAGATCAAGTCGTTGAACATGCTGTTCATGCCGTGAAGCGCGCCAGAAATTATACGGACAATGTTGAGTTTTCACCTGAAGATGCGGGACGTTCAGAATTTGATTTTCTATGTCGTGTGATTGAGGCCGCCATTAATGCAGGTGCAACAACGATCAATATCCCTGATACGGTAGGTTATAATTTGCCGCAATTTTTTGGAGAATTGGTCGGGAACCTGATTAAGAATATACCAAACTCTGACAAAGCCGTATTCTCAGTACATTGTCATAACGACCTTGGTCTGGCTGTAGGTAATTCCTTAGCGGCAGTCTTGAATGGTGCACGACAGGTTGAATGCACGATTAATGGTTTGGGTGAGCGTGCTGGTAATGCTGCACTTGAAGAAGTCGTTATGACAGTGCGTACGCGTAAGGATGCATTTACCTGTGATACTGATCTTGATACCAGTCGGATTGTGCATTGCTCACGACTTGTTTCAACGATTACCGGATTTCCAGTACAACCGAATAAGGCCATTGTTGGTGCAAATGCCTTTGCACATGAAGCAGGTATTCATCAAGACGGCGTTTTAAAAAGCCGTGAGACTTATGAAATCATGCGTGCGGAAGATGTGGGCTGGAATGCAAACCGTATGGTTCTGGGAAAACACTCTGGTCGTAATGCATTTCGAGCACGCTTGGAAGAATTAGGGATCACATTTGAAAAAGTAGAAGATTTAAACGCAGCTTTTTCCCGCTTTAAGGAACTCGCTGATAAAAAACACGAAATCTACGATGATGATTTACAGGCTCTGGTCAGTGATACCATCCAGGACAGTGCAGACGAACGGATTAAACTTGTTTCTCTTAAGGTGGGTATAGAAACAGGTGAAACACCCAAGGCAGCGATCACACTTTCAATTGATGGTAAAGAAAAGCATGCAAATGCTGAAGGTAGTGGTCCTGTCGATGCGACATTCAAGGCAATCGAAAGCATGGTCGATAGTGGTTGTAACCTGCAATTGTATTCAGTAAATAACATTACCGATGGGACGGATTCACAAGGTGAAGTAACCGTTCGTATCGATAAGGATGATCGTATCGTTAATGGTCTGGGTGCTGATACTGATATTGTTATCGCTTCTGCCAAGGCCTATATCAGTGCACTCAATAAAGTACTGGATCATGGCGAACGGGAACATCCACAACAGGTATAAACCCGCATATTTCATGAAGGCGGACTTCAAATGATAGATTATTATTTATGTTTTATTCAGTTATGGATGTTTTTGGCCTTATTTTTATCGGTACAATTTGTTCTATTCTGTTTTATGAAAAATCTGGCGTTGCATCTTGAACGTTCGCCCTTGAACCATAGTCACAACTATGACACTGCAGGCGATCATCCAACTTGCTTAGCCAGATTTTCCCTAAATTCCGACAAAATCGCCGGGAGCGATTTTGAACAGCCGAAGGCTGGCCCGAAAGGGCGTAGAGCAGGATGCCCGAAGTAATCCTTTATGAAGTATGCGGGTTAGACATTATGCTATCGTATCAACAGCAATATCTAAAAGAGATGGGTATCTCAATATGGTTGGAACGCAAAGCAGGACTTCCGGAAATTGAGGGTGACTCTGTTGATGAAACAGTTTTAAATGAAAATAAATTACCCGTTAATGCCTTTTCACAAGAATTGGATAGTCTGGCAAAACAGGTCGCGGTTTGTAAACAATGTAGTTTACATGAATCAAGGACACAGACTGTTTTCGGTGCAGGTAGCTCCAATGCAGACTGGTTAGTTATTGGTGAAGCACCGGGTGCAGATGAAGACCGTCAGGGAGAACCATTTGTCGGTCGTGCTGGTAAGTTATTAAATTCAATGTTACTTGCGATGGGATTACGAAGAGAGCAGGTATTCATTGCCAATATATTAAAATGCAGGCCACCAAATAATCGTGATCCAAAACCGGAAGAAGTGGTTGCTTGTGCAGCATTCCTGCAACAACAAATTGAATTAATTCAACCTAAAATTATTTTAGCCGTTGGGCGTATCGCCGCACAAAACCTGTTAAAGGTAGACACGCCAATTGGGAAAATGCGGGGTAATCGCTATCAACATCCGGATAACAACCTGCCGGTTATAGTGACTTATCATCCAGCATATCTACTACGCTCGCCGCGTGAAAAGCGTAAAGTTTGGGAAGACCTTAAATTCGCAATGCAAACATACAGGGAAGTTACATCCTAGCTTCCACAGTTGATCGCCACGATGAGAACCTGAGCCTATGAGAGATAAAAAAATCATACTATGCCAACGTTCACTTACTGGTTGAAGGCACTACGTGGTCGATTGCATGCCATCTCGACACGCCTGGCCAAGCAAAAATACTACAAAGTCCATCCCTGGACTTTGCCCTTCGGGCCAGTGTCGCTTTGCTCCACGGTTAAAAATTCGCTCCCAGAGATTTTGTCAGCAAGGGCATACCATTCCTTCATATTTTTACTACGCCAATCACACCGATCTGGCGTACACTCAACCACGTTATCGCCATGGACGGCGTGTATTCAGCTTTTGCAGGAGCAAAAAGCTGTCAACTACGGAATCTAGGGTTATGAGTGCCGTTATCAAGGAAGCAAAAATACATATCAGGCCTATGTCTGAAGATGATATCGAGTTAGTCATGGATATTGAAAAGCGTGTCTATGATTTTCCATGGAGTGAAACAATCTTTCAGGATTGTTTACGCGTGGGCTATTGTTGTTGGGTACTGGAACGTGATCAAGTATTAGTTTCCTATGGTGTTATGTCAGTAGCAGTTAGTGAATCGCATATTTTAAATCTGTGTGTTCATCCTGATTACCAATCAATAGGCTTAGGTAAAATATTATTGGCACATTTGTTAGAGTTAGCGCAAGAGCACAATGCAAACATGACCTTCCTGGAGGTCAGACCATCTAATTTTGCTGCTATCAAGCTATATCTTGAATCGGGCTTTGATGAAATCGGAATGCGTCGAAATTATTATCCGGCTAAGATGGGTCGTGAAGATGCGTTAATATTTGCTAGAACTGTTTTGAGAAATGATAAATAAATGAGTACATCCGCAGTTAATGACGTTAATGATAATTTGCCTGACTTTCCAACTTTAGAATCGTTTGTTGGTAATACACCATTGGTAAGATTGCAACGCTTACCCGGTGAGACCAGTAATATCATTCTTGCCAAGCTTGAAGGAAATAATCCAGCGGGTTCTGTTAAAGACAGGCCGGCACTCAGCATGATTAAACATGCTGAAGAGCGTGGTGAAATTAATCCTGGTGATACCTTGATTGAGGCAACCAGTGGTAATACAGGTATCGCGCTGGCTATGGCAGCTGCAATCCGTGGTTTTCGTATGATATTAATCATGCCGGAGAATATGAGTATTGAACGTCGTGCAGTTATGAAAGCATTTGGCGCGGAGATAGTATTAACGTCGGACGAAGGCAGTATGGAAGAGGCCATCGATGTTTCCAGGGAAATGGAAGCAAGAGGTGAAGGAAAGGTACTCGACCAATTCGCTAATCCGGATAATCCTCGTTCTCATTATGAAGGGACAGGACCGGAAATATGGCGTGATACCAATAGCAAGATCACACACTTTGTCAGTTCAATGGGCACAACGGGAACTATCATGGGGACATCACGTTTTTTGAAAGAAAAGAATCCTGATATCCAGATTATCGGTGTTCAGCCTGAAGAGGGTTCACGCATTCCTGGTATTCGGCGTTGGCCCGAAGCCTATTTACCGAAGATCTATGAACCGGTACGTGTGGATCGAATTATTGATATTGGCCAGGATCTTGCGGAAAAAACGACTCTAGAACTAGGTGCCCAGGAAGGGATCTTCGCCGGGATATCTTCTGGCGGTGCCATGGCCGCAGCATTACAAATCTCAAAAGAAGTTGAAGATGCTGTGATTGTTTCGATCATTTGTGATCGGGGTGATCGCTATTTATCAACTGACGTTTTTCCTTCCTAATTTGTCTGGAAAATAATAAATCATTATGAATGTTCTTGTATTTGATATTGAGACTGTTCCGGATATTGAGTCAGGCAAAAATCTGTATAACCTGGATGATCTGAAAGCAGAAGATGCAGCTGAATTAATGTTTAGTCATCGTCGTCAGGAAACGGATGGGAAGTCTGATTTTTTACGACATTACTTACATAAGATCGTTGCTATTTCCCTTGTACTAAAAACGCATGACAAATTAAGTGTTTGGTCATTAGGGGATGTCGACTCAGATGAGGCAGAATTAATCCAACGTTTTTTTGAAGGAATTGAGCGTTATACACCAACGATTGTTTCATGGAATGGTAGTGGTTTTGATTTGCCGGTTTTGCACTACCGTTCCTTATTACACAAAGTTGTTGCTCAACGTTATTGGGAAAACGGTGATGACGATCAAGGATTTCGCTGGAATAATTATTTAAGTCGTTTTCATAGCCGTCATACAGATTTAATGGATGTAATATCTGGTTATATGACAACTGCACGCGCACCACTTGATCAAATTGCAACCCTACTCGGGTTCCCTGGGAAAATGGGCATGAGCGGTGATAAGGTTTGGGATTGTTATGCAGCTGGTGAGATAGAAGCAATCCGTAATTATTGTGAAACGGATGTATTGAATACCTACCTGGTTTATTTGCGATATGAGCTAATACGCGGTCGACTAACGGAAAAAGCATATGAAGATGAATGTAATAAAGTTCGCGACATGCTGAACAATGAAATCAAACCACATCTAAAAGAATTTCTTGAAGCCTGGGAAAACCCAGGTAATAGGAGATAGGGTGTAGGATATACTTTTCTCTAAACTCTAAACTCTAAACTCTAAACTCTAAACTCTAAACTCTAAACCCTAA
>CAYMPA010000088.1:0-3557 GCA_964392105.1 uncultured Enterobacteriaceae bacterium | reverse complement strand
CTCTAAACTCTAAACTCTAAACTCTAAACTCTAAACTCTAAACTCTAAACCCTAAACCCTAAACCCTAAACCCTAAACCCTAACCACAATATTACAATGTCACGTCGTCGTAGAAAACTTCCACAAGGTCTTGTCTCTGCCCACATTGAATCCTTATCTCATGAAGGTAGGGGCGTTGCGCATATTGATGGCAAGGTTGTCTTTATAGATGGTGCGTTGCCTGGGGAGCAGGTTGAATTTAAATATGTAAGTGAACGTTCAAAGTTTGATGAGGGTGTTGCGGAAAATGTAATTACGGCTAATGAGCAACGTATTGAACCAGGCTGTGAATATTTTGGTTATTGCGGTGGTTGTAGCCTGCAACATATGCAAGCGGAAGCACAACTGGAACATAAACAGAGTGTCTTACTCGAACAATTTACCCATCTTGGTGATGTGCAACCAGAATCGGTGTTACCGCCATTAAAAGGACTTGAGTTTGGATATCGCCATAAAGCGCGTTTGGCTGTTAAGTACGTTATAAAGAAAGAAAAGGTACTGGTTGGTTTCCGTGAGAAACGAAGCCCATTTGTTGCAAATATAGACCATTGTGAGGTCTTACATCCTGCAATCGGTAAAAAATTATCCGTATTACAACAGTTGATAAAAGGCCTTTCTATCTATAATCAGATTCCGCAAATAGAAGTTGCTGTAAGTGATAATGCTACTGCTTTGGTAATCAGGCATCTTGAACAATTTACTGAAGGCGATATCGGCATGTTAAAAGCCTTTGAAGAAGAGCATCAATTCAAATTATATCTACAACCAGCGGGTTATGATAGCGTGCATCGTCTTAACGATAGTGATGAGTCTGACTTGTTTTATAAGCTGGATGAGTATGGCATTACTATTTATTATAAACCCACTGACTTTACCCAGATAAATGTCGATATCAATCAACAAATGATTAAGTTAACAGTTGAATTACTCGAGTCTGATAAGAATGACGCTATTCTTGATCTATTCTGTGGTGTTGGTAATTTTACCTTACCGCTTTCACGTAGAGCGAAATCAGTAACGGGTGTGGAAGGTGATTCAGAATTGGTTCAGCGCGCAAAGAATAATGCAGATAGAAATGATATAGATAACGTTGAATTTTATGCTGCTGATCTTGCTAATCTGAATGACTCATATAAGTTTATGAAAAATTCGTATGACAAAATTATATTGGATCCGGCCCGAACTGGTGCAAAAGAAATTATCTCTGAAATCAATACAACAGATGTAAAACGGGTAGTTTATATATCATGTAATCCAGCAACACTGGCACGTGATGCAGGGATACTTGTAAATGAAAAAGGATTCAGTTTAAAGAAGGCGGGTGTAATGGATATGTTTCCTCATACTGCCCATGTTGAATCAATCGCTGTTTTTCAAAAGGCATGATATTAAAAACAGTTTTCTGTAAATCTAATATATTATTTACAATCTTCTGTTGTATATTATTTTTTATTAATGCTTGTGCCGATGTAAATCGAAACAGTATTGCCTTTGGTTTAAATACTGCCCCGGTAACTCTGGATCCACGCTATGCAACCGATGCTGTATCCTATCGAATAACACGACTAATCTATAAAAGTTTGGTTGATTTTGATGAGCAATATCAAATGGTGCCTGATTTGGCAAATTGGGAACAACTCGCACCGGATCACTATCGGTTTAAAATAAAAAACAAAGATAGAAAATTTCATGATGGGTCATTGTTAACAGCAGATGATGTCAAGGCAACATACGATTCTGTATTGAAACCCGAAAATGCTTCACCACACAGGGGTTCAATTCAAATGATCGATTCGATTAGTGTTATTAATGAGGACACGATCGACTTTATGTTATCACAGGCCGATCCTCTTTTCCCTGGTCGACTAGTAATCGGAATTCTTCCTGAAGAATTAGTTTTTGAAAATCATAATTTTAATCGAAAACCTGTTGGCAGCGGCCCGATGCGGATTTCAGAATGGAAAGATGATTCACGATTAAAATTAATTCGTATCAGTGATAATCAAACAATAGAATTCATTGCTTTGAAAGATCCCATAGTTAGAGTTTTGAAATTATTAAGAGGCGAGATTGATTTAGTTCAAAGTAGCTTGCCACCTGAAATTGTTAAGTGGTTGGATGATAAAGAGTCAATACATGTAAAAAGAAAACAGGGGAATACCTTCACTTATATTGGTTTTAATCTTGAAGATCCTGAAACTGGAAATATTCATGTCAGAAATGCCATTGCACATGCAATAGATCGCAGATCAATTATTCAATACGTTATGGGAGAGTCAGCACGCAAAGCTGGAGCTTTATTGCCACCCGACCATTGGGCCGGAAATCATAACTTAACAGGTTATGATTATGATCCGAATAAGGCGAAGCTCTTACTGAAGCAGGCCGGATACGATCTTGATTCACCGCTAAAATTAACCTACAAAACTTCAAATAACCCTTTTCGTTTACGCCTCGCTACAATTATCCAGGATCAATTAAAGGCAGTAGGAATTGAGATAGACATTCGTAGTTACGACTGGGGTACATTTTATGGTGATATCAAGGCAGGTCGTTTTCAGATGTATAGCCTGTCCTGGGTTGGATTAAAAATGCCGGATATATTCCGTTACGTATTTCATAGTAGTGCAATACCTCCCAATGGTGCTAATCGAGGTCGGTTTATTGATGCTCATGTCGATTCAATTATAGATATTGCCGAAGTAGAACAATCATTAACAAAACAGGCTGAGTATTATCGTGAGCTACAACAATATTTATTTGATGCATTACCCTATGTTCCATTATGGTATGAAGATAATGTTTTAGCCGTACGTAAAGATATTAAAGGTTATAAATTAAATACAGATGGTAATTTTGATTCATTAATAAATGTTACAAGATTAAACAATTCACTCTAAATTATAAATGTATATTCTTATATCAATTTCAAATCAAAAGTTGACTCTACTTGATGGAGACAAACTGATTAAACAATATTCTATTTCTACGGCCAAAAACGGTCCTGGTGAGGAAATGGATAGTGAATGTACACCACGTGGTGAACATATTATTACAGAAAAAATCGGTGAGGGATGTGAATCAAATTCAGTATTTGTTGGTAGAATACCAACGGGAGAAAAATATGAGTCGGCATTACGTGAATTGCACCCGGAACGGGACTGGATACTTACTCGCATTCTCTGGTTAAGTGGCGCAGAAGAAGGAAAGAACAAGGGAGGGAATGTGGATAGCCATGATCGATATATATATATCCATGGTTCTCCAGATGATATGAAAATGGGTCGACCTGGTTCACGCGGTTGTGTTCGAATGCGTAACTCGGATGTCATCGAGTTATTTGAATTGATAGATACAGGAACCAGGGTAACTATCAGTGACGACTAATGAAGAAATAATATTCAGACCGGAATCAACATTCGAGCGTATTGGTGGTGATAACGGTTTAAAACAACTGGTTAAGTTGTTTTATGACAATATTGAAGCCTTGCCAGAAGCAAAACTAATACGTGATTTGC
>CAYMPA010000087.1:0-12621 GCA_964392105.1 uncultured Enterobacteriaceae bacterium | reverse complement strand
CTATTCTCGCAAATTATGCGTCGATTCCTCAGCCTCAAGGGGGTACCGAGGTCCGCGATTGCTTCGTTATCGCCGTGCTCGAATACCCAAAGGGCACGCTGTCCTCATGTATGCCCTATACACTCCGGCTCTCGGCTTTGGCATCCTGCGTCGCTCTAACTCCTGCATCCATGCAGTCGTCCGCGTGGCGTCTCCTTGGACTCACAAAAAAATCACTATTTTTAGAGGTACTCTTAATTATATTTTTTTAATTTGGTGAGTAAATTCCACCAAGTAACACTGATTTATTTGCCCCTGTAACACTGGGAACATTTGCTGTCTTGTTTTCAATGCGTTGTTTTGCCAGCCAGGCAAAGGTTACTGCTTCAATGCAATCGGGTGTAAGTCCAAACTCAGCTGTGGTTGAAACTTTAATATCAGGCAATAAATCTTGTATTGTTTTCATAAGTAATGGGTTATAAGCACCACCACCACAAACCAGTACTTCATTATATTCATTTGCATATTCCTGAATCGCATTACAGATTGTAGTTGCTGATAATCTAAATAACGTTGCTTGTATATTTTCAGGGGATACTTCTGAATCGTGTTTTGTTAAATATCCTTTTAGCCATTCCAGATTAAAATACTCCCTTCCCGTACTTTTTGGCGCTGGCAGTGAAAAGTAGTTATCGTTAAGTAATTGCTTAAGTAACTCGCTATTTTCTATTCCTGAACTTGCCCAAAGACTGTCCTTATCATAATCCTCATTTTTATTTAATTGGGTCCAATCATCGAGTAATCCATTACCAGGGCCAGTATCAAAGCCAATGACTTTACTATTATCATCAGGAAGTAATGTAATATTTGCAATGCCACCAATATTCAAAATAACAATAGACTTGTCTTCTTGTTGAAATTGGTATTGATGGAAAGCGCTCGCCAACGGCGCACCTTGTCCACCATGGGCCATATCCATTCTTCTAAAATCAGATATGGTAGTAATGCCAGTTTCAGCACATATGACATTGGGATCAGAAATTTGTATCGATGTTTTATGTGTGGCGTCAGGTTTATGTAAAATTGTTTGTCCATGACTACCAATAGCTATTACTTTATCAGGAGTAATTTCGGCTTCATTTAATAAGTCATTTACTGCATTCGCAAACAAATGACCTAATTCATGATCCAGATCTGCGATATGGCCGAATTCACTTTTCTCATTTATTAAACGTATCTGGTGTCTTAGAGAATTTTCTATCGGATATTCACGGTAATGTTTGAGAATTGCTTTATCATCAAATTCAACCATTGCTGTATCAATTGCATCCATGCTGGTGCCCGACATGAGTCCTATGTAATACATAACGACACCATGGACATGATTTAAGCGGTAGTATAAATGTTAGCCGTCTTCCATCATGGAGTTAGGCTGGTTGGAAGAAATTTTAGATTGTTGTGTGGCAAGGACACTATTTTCTGTGAGTCGATCAAGTTCAGCAATCATCGGTGTTATTTTTTTTCTAAACTCAGGTAAAGCCTTTTTGTTTATAGATTCAACTTTAGGTAATTTGACAGTGATTGGGTTTCGATGAACGCCGTGAACTCTAAATTCATAATGTAGATGTGGTCCAGTGGCTAATCCACTTTTACCTACGTAACCAATAATTTGTCCTTGCTTTACTCGTTTCCCTGTACGTACACCACTGGCATATCGATGCAAGTGAGCATATACGGTACTGTATTTTCCACCATGTTTTAAAATTATTGTTCTGCCATAGCCGCCTTTCTTTCCAGTATAAGCAACTGTACCATCACCAGTTGCCTTGATTGGTGTGCCAGTTGATGCAGCGTAGTCAACTCCTCTATGCGCCTTTATTCTATTCAGTATTGGATGTTTTCTTTTTAAATTAAATCGAGAGCTGATTCGTGTGAAGTTAACCGGCGTTCGAAGAAAGGCCTTACGCATTGCATCGCCATTATCAGCATAATAATCAGTACGTCCATCTTTATGTGTATAGCGAACAGCTCTTAGGGGTGTATCTCGATTAACGAATTCAGCAGCAATGATGGGACCATCTGAAACTTTGACACCGTCTTTATATTGCTCTTCATATATGACAGTAAATGAGTCGCCTTCACGGATATCCAGCGCAAAGTCTATATCCCAACCATAGATTGCGACGAGCTGCATGATCAAGTTGTCTGAAAGGCCAGCCTTTTTAGCGGACAGAAATAATGAGTCATTGATAACTGTACTGGCATTTTTAACAACCTTTTCCAGTTCAATTCGTATAAATTCAGCCTTGAATTTATCATCTTCTTTTGAAATTTTAAGAGTATTGGTCAAGTCCATTTCATACTCCAGACCTAATAATTCATTATCGGCGACATGAAAATTCAACATTTGTCCTGGCTGAAGTTTTTTCAGTCTTGATACTTCTTTACCTAGTGACATAACCTTATAAAGAGACACAGGACTTAAACCGAGTTTTGAAAAAATCAGTGCTAAACTGTCACCCGATTTAACAACAACAGACTGCCACGGGATTGTTAATTCATGTTCTACAATCTCTTTGACTAATTCATCATTTTGAAATACTTCATTCTCAATAATTTCGGATATAGGATTAATTTCGTGATCAGGATTTGTTTGAATGTCTACGTGGTTAATTTCATCAATATTTTGATGCTCGTTCTTTTCAACAATTAAATCCGTGATTTGAGAATCCTTGATAATTGGAGTTTTCCGGGTATTCGTTTCTGGTGTATCTGATGAGACTTCTGGTCTAGATTCTTGAAGGTCAGAGGCATTCATACCGAGCATGAGACAACCCAATACTATTAGAGAGACGAAACAGACTTTCCTGAAGGAATATGAACGGATTGATGTTTCCCCAATCCATTCTACTTCAGGCTTATAGTCTTTCTTTATATAGACCCTGTAAGTCACCGTTTATCCTGAGTAAATTAGCTTACAATAACTTTTGAAATCATCATCGTCAATAATTCAATTGCTCACGGCGAGTCATTTGTTGACTTTGAAAAGCTACGCGCATTTTTGTTTATTAACGGGAAATGCACGACATCCGTAAACGAGACCATGGATCTCATTTTCAGAGGAACAAATGAAATTTTGGTTAAAGAAGGATTAATAAAGAAACTCGAATCGGATAAACACTTCGAATCAAGGCCGGTTTCGATCCGACTGCACCCGATTTACATCTTGGTCATACTGTTCTCATAGATTAAATTACCTTTTGTAGCTTTATTTGCTATTTTTATTTTGTACAATGGTCTATCTACTTACCAATAGATAGCCCACCTTAAAAAAAGATAGAGCTATCCAATTGATCTTCACCATAACGTTTATAAAAAAGTAATAATTAATAAATTTGAAATACAGATTTATTAATAGACAGAGGGACTATAAATAAGAATGTTGGTGGTGTGGCACCAATTATGCTCGCTGCCTCTATCGATAATATCGAGATTATTGATTAACTTTATTTTTTGTGTTTCTTTTCAAAATATATGAGACATATGTGTTGCATTATACAACACATTTAAACTCAATTCTGGTTAAACAGGCAGCATATATGTCTTGTGTGTGTGTAAAGGTGTTAACATAATCAGCTTTGTTAAAATAACAAATTAAAATTTGCATCGCAGGAGAATGTCTGGATGCGTAGAGATGATGTCACATTTGCTTTGGATATTGGTTCCAATTCCCATATCGCAAAGGCATGGGAAACGTTTACTGGATTTGGCGACGTAAGTCCATCTACAGTACGTAATGTTATAAGCCAAAGCTGGATTAAGAGTCGTGAGTTAGGTATATGTCCGGAAACTGAACGGGCGCAGACAGTTATATCCGCAGATGAAATAGAAGAAAAAATAAAGACTGAGGACCTGTGCAATGCGGGGATTTCTACTCTAGACAAACTATCCGATATCCTTTATGACACGCAGCATGTAGCGGTATTGGCTGATGCCAGGGGGCAGATTCTTTACTCTACCGGCCATCAACAAATCCAGGATAAACTGGAACGTATCAATTTCAGACCCGGTGGGGGCTGGTCTGAACAACACGTCGGTCCCAATGGTGTCGGTACGCCATTAGCGCTGGGGCGACCCGAAATCGTGATGGGATATGAACATTACTGCCAGGGTTGGCATCCATGGGTGTGTTATGGCGCTCCCATCCATGATGTTTCAGGTAAAATTCTTAAGGGCTCAATTGACATTACCGGGCCGGTAAAAAAATTCAACAAGGAAGCAATGGCACTGGCTATTTCCGTTGCTCAATCAGTTCAGTCTGGTCTATCCATTATTCAATTTCATCGTCGGGAGTTATTGCGTGAAATAGGTAAGGAAAGGTTACAACGCTGGCCCTCAGATGGTGTGATGATTTTGGATGAAAATGGATTCATCGTTGAATACAACGAGAGAGCGATACGACATCTTAATCTCAATCCTGCTAAATTTTTAAGCAAGCCAATACTGAAATTAATTCCAAGTATGTCGGAATCGGTTCAGAAAAGTTTTCAACATAAAACGCAGATTGAGATTAATATTCACATGGAAAGGCAATCCGGACTTTTGCAACCTGTTCGAGTACGTATCGAACCTGTTATAAAGGACAATACATGCCTTGGTACTGCATTGGTAATGATTGACGTTAACAAGATCGTGCGATCAAAGGAAATGCAGGTCCCTGCTCATTACGCACCCCGGTCTAGATATACATTTGAAAATATTAGAGGTAACTCGAAAAAAATAAAAAATACAATCCGCATGGCCCAAGCTGCAGCCCATGATCCATTGGAGAGTAATGTTTTGCTTATTGGGGAGACTGGAACAGGAAAAGAATTGCTGGCTCATTCTATTCATTCAGAAAGTACACGATCAGACGGGCCTTTTATCGCAATCAATTGTGCTGCTATGCCTCGTGATTTGATTGAAAGTGAATTATTTGGCTACGTGGCCGGAGCATTTACCGGGGCAAGTCGTAATGGTCTTAAAGGAAAAATCGAGTCAGCACATAATGGAACATTTTTCTTGGATGAAATTAATTCCATGAGTCTGGACTTACAGGCTAAATTACTAAGAGTGCTCGATTCCATGGAAATAAATCGTGTTGGTAGTGTTAAATCTGTACTCGTTAATGTCCGTGTAATTGCAGCAGCAGATGAGGCGATACATTCAGGAGTAGAAGATGGATTATTTCGTATGGATTTATTTCATCGATTGAGTGTATTGGAAATTCCGATTCCTAAATTATCTGACCGTGGGAACGATGTCATTGATCTGGCAAATGAATTTTTACAGACTGAATGTATGGTTGCAGGCAGGGAGAAACTAAGTCTTGCACCGGAAGTAGTAAATCTCATGCAAAGCTATAATTGGCCAGGAAATATACGCGAGTTGAATAATGTATGCGTTCGCTGGGTTTTGACCGTATCTGGAAATATTGTTGCCTATGCAGATGTTCCGGAAAGGATAAGTAAGTTTAGTGTAATCAGTCGTTCTTTGGATGCTGATAACCTTCGTTCGATAAATGATGAGTTAATTAAACGAACACTTAAACAAACTGGTAATAATGTATCCAAGGCAGCAAGAATTTTAGGTATTGATCGTACAACTATTTATCGTCGACGTCGTCATTGGTAATGTAGTTATAAATTAAAACGCAACAACACTACTGTTGCATATAACTACACTAATGCCACATGCCACATTTTTGTGACATTTCAATCTGGTTAGTCAGTCAGATCTAACCATACAACTTGGGACTATAACTAACAGAAATATATAGAGTAATTCAATTACATATAAAAGATTTTTCTTTTACTGATAATTGGCATATCTACTGCTGTATCTCTCCGACTCATGACTGCTTTGTGATTTTTCTGAAACTATTTTCTCAGGAATCAATCGTCAGGGGTTAATCGATTAGCCCGCATGATCACGTCTGAGTGATTTTCATGCAGGTGAGTGTAATGGAGGAAACAACAATAAATGTTGAAACCCAATAAACAATTAAAATACTTGAGGAGTTTATACTAATGAAAAAGCTGAATAGAACCTGTGAAGCAGGTCTAGTAAAAGGTGTGGCGCTTGCTACTACGCTGGCTTTTGTACCTACAATCAATGTTTTCGCAGGGGTATCAGACAATGATATTTTGAATGATGCAAAGACAACAGGAGATGTCGTCTCTTATGGTTTGGGTCCAAGAGGTCAACGTTACAGTACGCTAAACAAGATTAATGACAAGAATGTTAGTAAGCTCGTTCCTGCATTCTCGTTCTCATACGGTGGTGAAAAACAACGCGGTCAGGAAGCACAACCATTAGTTCATAATGGCAAGATTTTTGTTACTGCCTCTTATTCGCGCATGTATGCCATCGATTCAAAGACCGGTGAAGAAATCTGGCAATACGATCACCGTTTACCAGAAGGCATTCTGCCATGTTGTGACGTTGTGAATCGTGGTGCTGCACTTTATGACAACCTGGTTATCTTCGGTACGCTGGATGCGCAGATAGTTGCACTGAATCAGGATACCGGTAAGGTCGTCTGGAAAGAAAAGATCGACAACTTCAAAGACGGTTACTCAAATACTGCTGCACCTTTAATTGTTAAAGGCAAGGTCATCACCGGTGTATCAGGTGGTGAATTCGGTATTGTCGGTCGTGTTGAAGCACGTGACGCCAAGACCGGTAAAATGGTTTGGATACGCCCGACGGTTGAAGGACATATGGGTACCCTGAATGGCAAGGACAATGGTATCAGTGGTAAAACCAATGCAACCTGGCCTGGTGATTTGTGGAAAACAGGTGGTGCCGCAACCTGGGGTGGTGGTACTTATGACCCAGAAGTAGATTTGATCTTCTACGGTACCGGTAACCCGGCTCCCTGGAATGCACACTTGCGTCCTGGTGACAACCTGTTCTCAACCTCTACCTTGGCGATCGATCCAGATACTGGCAAAATTAAGTGGTACTACCAGTTCACGCCGAATGATGGTTGGGATTATGATGGTGTAAACGAAACTATCTCTTTCAACGACGGTGGCAAGAAACTGGCCGGTCATGCTGATCGTAATGGTTTCTTCTATGTCCTCGATCGCACCAACGGTAAACTACAAAATGCCTTCCCGTTTGTAAACCAGATTGACTGGGCCAAGAACATCGATTTAAAGACCGGTCGTCCCATCGAAACGGCTGTACGTGCGGGTGATCCGACAAAGAGTGCTGATGGTAAAAAAGGCAAGCAGATATTTGTTGCTCCTTCTTTCCTTGGGGGCAAAAACTGGATGCCTATGGCATATAGCAAGGATACCGGTCTTTTCTACGTACCTTCAAATGAATGGGGTATGGACTTATGGAACGAACCTGTTACCTATAAGAAAGGCGCTGCTTACCTGGGTGCCGGTTTCACTATTAAGCCTTTAAATAAAGATTACATCGGTGCACTACGGGCCTTCGATCCAAAAACCGGAAAGAAAGTTTGGGAATACAAGAACAAGGCTCCGTTGTGGGGTGGTGTTATGGCGACTGCCGGGAACCTCGTCTTCACTGGTACACCGGAAGGTTATCTGAAGGCCTTTGATGCGAAGACCGGTAAAGAGCTGTGGAAATTTCAAACTGGTTCCGGTGTGGTTGGTTGCCCAATTACCTGGGAAGAAGGCGGTGAGCAATATATCGCTGTACCTTCAGGTTATGGTGGTGCTGTTCCATTGTGGGGTGGTGACGTAGCCAAATCAGTAAAACACCTGAATCAGGGTGGTAGTTTATGGGTATTTAAGTTATCTAAATAAAATAAATTACTGTTTTACCTCTAGTGGAGGTTGGTTTGTCAACTGCCAACCTCCACTGTTTAGTTTAGCTTGTCGCATCTTTATTGACCTCCTCCAGTCCTACCCGTTAGTGGTGTAAATAAATTATAAGGATGCGACAGGCTTTTTTTAATTAATAGTTTTGCTTATTTTGAATGGGAACAAAATATGAACGTTCGATTTTTACCAAACAATGCATTACGGGTTTTCTTGTGCTTAATTTGCATTTATGTCACCAGGCCGGTTATGGCCCATGGCGATGTGGCACCACAACCTGTAGATGTGACCGGCCTGGAACCACTGGGAGAGGAATGGAAAAAACGTAACCCCTACAGTGGTAATGAGAAGGCGATCGAGATTGGTACATCTGCGTACAATCAGAATTGTGCACGTTGTCATGGACTTGGTGCGGTTTCCGGTGGTATCGCGCCGGATCTGCGGTATCTCCCGCATGATGCTGAAGGCGATGAGTGGTTCGTCTCTCGTGTGCGGCACGGTGTCGTCAGGAACGGCGTCACCTATATGCCGAAATTCGCAGAATCAAATGGTGGGCCATTAAGCCAGGAGGCATTATGGGCGATACGAGCCTGGCTTGGGACAATTTATACAGAAAAAGATTAATAGTGCATGATTTAATGGAGATAAATAATTGAATAAAACAAAAATTATCATCGCCCTGATATGTGTATTAAACATATCGTTTGCTGGTGCTGCTGATCTGGACAAGATTATAGAAAAAGGCTTTATTGAATTTGCTGTGTATGAAAACTTTCCACCGTTTTCCTTTAAGGGGGAAGACGGCAGGGTAAAGGGGATAGACATCGACATTGGCAAGGCGATAGCAGACAAACTTGGGGTACAGGCTGGATTTCGCCTGTTTCTTGCAGATGAATCAGTCGGAGATGATTTGCGCAACATGGTCTGGAAAGGTCATTATCTGGCAGGTGATCCTGCTGATGTCATGTTGCATGTCCCATATGATCCTGATTTTGCCAAGGAGAATGACAAGGTGGCCTTTCTTCAGCCCTATTATAAAGAGATGATTGCCTTTGCTGTAAATACATATCGTGTCAGAAGTGCCATGACATTAGAGGTGTTTACTGAGGAGCCCATAGGTGTAGAAAACGCTTCATTAGCGGATGCTTATTTACTCGGGGCTTTCAGTGGGAAGTTGCGGGAAAGTGTTAAGCATTATAAATCTGTCAATGACGCGGCAAAAGCCATGGTGGATAAAAAGATATCCGCCATCATGGCGAATCGAGGTGAACTGGAATACAGTCTTGGCAAATACGATCATGATTTTGTTATCATCAAATTACCTACCCCCGGGCTGACAATTGATGGTTGGGAACTGGGTGCGGCGGTAAAGGCAGATAATGTCAAGTTAGCGCAAAGATTGAATGATGTAATTGGTGAGCTTAAGGAAAACGGTAAAATTGAAGCAATCTTCAAGTCTCACGGAATTAGCCATAAACCAGCCAGTTCATCCGAAATAATTTCTACAGTAGACATAGTAGCCGTAACGGAAGAACAGAATTGAAACACTTTTAATTGTTGCATTATCTGGAATTTGTTTTTCGGTAAACGCAAATTCTATATTGAGCGGAAGTAAGACAATTGCATTGCTGGATTCAAACAATGAACCGCTTATTATTGGCCAGGTTAATTTCAACAATCAGAATAGCAAGGTAAGTTATGAAATAACAATGAACGATGATGTATTCAGGGATGAGTTTTTGTCCGGACGCGATTAAGGATATCGGTTATAAAATTATTGTGCCAGGACATGGAGAAGTGGCAGAGGATATTGAACCGGTAGAGCAAACCCGCAATTATCTTGTTTGGCTCGAGACTACGATCCAGGATGCTGTTAATAAAAGTTTGGAAATGAATGAGGTATTTGCATTGCCGAAACCAGAACGTTTTAGAGAATTCGGCGTATTAAATCGGGAGTTTACACGATCAGTCAGCCATCGTTATCCAATCTATGAGAAATTAATCTTCAACAGAGCTTATTCTCAACAATAAAATCCGTGGTTTGAGAATTCTTGATAATTGCAGTTTTACTAGTATTTGTTACAGGCGTATCTGATGAAACCACTGTTCTAGATTCTTGAAGGTCAGAGGCCTTCATACCGAGCATGTAAAAACCCGATATTATTTAGAGAGACGAATCAGACTCTATCGTCAATAATTCAATTGCTCACTGCGAGTCATTTGTTGACTATGATAAGCTACGTGCATTTTTATTACACATGGGGAAGGTATGACATCCGTAAACGAGGCCATGGATCTCATTTCCAGAGGAACAGATGAAATCCTGGTTGAGGAAGAGCTAAAAAAGAAACTGGAATCAGGTAAACCGCTTCGAATCAAGGCTGGTTTTGACCCGACTGCACCGGATTTGCATCTCGGACACACTGTTTTAATCAATAAATTACACCAATTTCAGGAGTTAGGGCATGAGGTATTGTTTCTGATTGGAGATTTTACCGGAATGATTGGTGATCCATCTGGCAAGTGTGCAACCCGTCCTCCCTTGACCCGTGATGAAGTGATTGATAATGCAAGAACCTATGAGGAGCAGATATTCAAAATACTAAATCAGAACCGTACGAAGATCTGTTTCAACAGTGAGTGGATGAAACATAAACGGGCAAAATTTCTGATTGAGCTAGCGGCCAATCAAACAGTGGCACGAATGCTGGAACGAGATGATTTCAAGAAACGGTATAACAGTAATCAACCAATTGCCATTCACGAATTTCTTTATCCACTCATACAGGGCTATGATTCCGTGGAAATGAAAGCGGATGTAGAACTGGGGGGCACAGATCAGAAATTTAACCTGCTAGTTGGCCGGCAAATGCAGGAAGCATTTGGACAAACACCCCAGGTCATCCTAACTATGCCAATATTAGAGGGCTATACCCAGGGTAATGAAAAGATGTCCAAGTCTTTGGATAACTACATTGGTATCACGGAACCAGCTACAGAAATATTTGGCAAGATAATGAGCATTGATGATGAAAAGATGTGGCGTTATTTCGAACTTTTGAGTTTCAGGCCCATGAGTGAGATTAACCAGCTTAAGCAAGATGTATCGGAAGGAGGGAATCCAAGAGAAGCTAAGATTCAATTAGCATTTGAAATTGTTGAGAGATTTTATAGTAAAAAGGCTGCGCGCAAAGCCAATGATGATTTCATTAACCGTTTTAGTAATAATGCCATTCCTGATGAAATGCCTGAAATAGTACTTACAGCAGAGTCGAGCGGAGGACTCTGGGTAGGACATGTTTTGAAAAGATCGGACTTAACAAAAAGCACTTCAGAAGCTAAGCAATTGTTAACTTCAGGCGCAGTCAGAATTGATGGTGAAAAAGTGACAAATACAGATACCCAACTAGATTCTGGAGTTACCTATGTTGTATCGGTTGGGAAGCGAAAATTTACTAGAGTAAAGTTAATTCGCTGAAAAAGCCTGGTAGTTTCATTTTTTGTGGCAGAGGGTATTCTCGATGTCAAAACGAACCGAAGATCTAATAAGACGAAAACGTGTCCTTAATGAGGATATCGATACAATTGTTGAGCGTCACCCACGAAATAATTTTCCTGTTCTGCCAATAATTGTCTTATTCGTTTTATATCTGTTATTCAATTTTATATCTAAAGACAAACCTATAATTCAGACTGTAACAGATTCAACATCACCCAATGAAACGATTCCTTATAAACAGAAACTGAGTGAAGTTTCTAAAGCTGTAAACTTTCATCAACTTGTTTCTAGCGGTTCAGTCGATGAAGTTGAACAACAGCTTTTATTATTGGATGAAAAAACTATAAATGAAGTTGTTAGTGGAATGACCCCAATTATGCTTGCGGCTTCTCGTGGCAGTAATGAGATTATTGATTTACTTTTTACTCAAGGCGCTGATCCAAATAAAAGAGGCTCAATGCAACGGACAGCATTGCAATATGCAACTGAAAAAAATCATCTTGAAGCCGCAAAACGACTGTTGGCGTATGGTGCAGAAATTGATGCCTACGATAATGGACGACTTACCCCCCTTATTATGGCAGCGGATCGTGGCTATACAGAACTCGGTCTATTATTTATTGAGAAAGGAGCTGATGTGAATATTCAACATGTTCAGGGTTGGACTGCACTTATTGATGCCGCGAGAAATGGTGATGAACAGTTGGTAATTGCGTTGATATATGCAGGTGCAGATAAAAATATATCGATGAAAAATGGGATGAGGGCGGCTGATCTTGCCAGACAATACGGTCATAAAAATATAGTCAATATTCTTGGTAAATAGCACTACATTTATACTAAAAATTAAGCATTAAATTTATTACTTATTAACTTGAAAATACTTATATAAAACAAGGCTTTAAATTACTATAAAAAAAGTGTAAAGAGTTGTTGACCACCGGTAAGTGATCTGTATAATGCCGCGTTCCCGGTTGGGGGTATCCAACCCTGTTCTTTAACAATTCCTGATCAAGTAATTTGTGTGGGCGCTTACGTTGATGGCTTGTATCACCATGAAATTTCGGTGAAAGCTTAATTGATGTAACGTCTTATCACGTCAATTTTTAAAGTAATCATCGAGCCAAGATTTGCTGCCATAAGCAGCTAACATGATTAAACTGAAGAGTTTGATCCTGGCTCAGATTGAACGCTGGCGGCATGCCTAACACATGCAAGTCGAACGGTAACAGGCAGAAGCTTGCTTTTGTGCTGACGAGTGGCGGACGGGTGAGTAATGCTTAGGAATCTGCCCAGTAGTGGGGG
>CAYMPA010000086.1:0-12753 GCA_964392105.1 uncultured Enterobacteriaceae bacterium | reverse complement strand
GCTAAACTTGATGTCACACATTATTCTTCAAATAATTGTGATGGCTGTGATCTGGTCAGAGATTTCTTTAAGTTACGTAAAATCGAAATTCTTGAAAAGAATGTTGATGATAATGTTGAATTACAGGGCGAACTGCGTCTCCTTGCTGGCGAACTGCGAGTGCCTACCGTTGTTATTGGCGAAGAAGTAATCGTGGGATTTAATAGAAATAAATTGTTGGAAATGCTTGCTAAAGCAGGGTGGAAAGACGAAGACTCTTAAGCAATTTCCTTTTCAATATTTAGCTCTTTGGGTAATGAAAATACAACTCGTTCGGATTTTCCCGAAGTTTCTTCAAGCATAGAGGCCCCCCAATCCTTCAGCTTGGCAACAACTTCTTCAACAAGAATTTCTGGCGCTGAGGCACCAGCGGTTAAACCAATATTCTCTTTACCCTCTAACCATTTTTTTTCAATCTCTGAGGCATCATCGATCAAGTAAGCAGGAACTCCCGCCTTTTGTGATATTTCCATTAATCGTGTGGAATTTGAACTGTTAGGCGATCCAACGACTAAAATCAGGTCACATTTTGATACCAGTTTCTTTACCGCATCTTGTCTGTTTTGTGTTGCGTAACAAATATCTTCTTTTTTTGGTCCATCAATCTTTGGGAAACGATTCCTCAAGGCATCAATAATTTCGGCAGTATCATCCATTGACAAGGTTGTTTGTGTTACAAAAGCCAGGAAGTCCGGGTTATTAACTTTCAACTTCATGACATCTTCAACTGACTCAACCAGGTACATTCCACCATTACCGTTCGTTGACCTATATTGTCCGATAGTTCCTTCAACTTCCGGGTGGCCTTCATGCCCGATTAATATACATTCTCTTTCCTCTTTCTGATATTTGCCGACTTCCATATGTACCTTGGTAACAAGCGGGCAAATCGCATCGAACACCCTGAGATTTCGACGAGCGGCTTCCTCACGTACTGCCATTGAAACACCATGCGCACTAAAAATGACCGTGGAGTCATCAGGCACATCATCCAGCTCTTCGACAAACACCGCACCTTTATCTCGTAGTGAGTGCACGACATATTTATTATGCACAACCTCGTGCCTGACATAGACTGGTGCACCAAACAATGACAAGGCACGTTCGACAATTTCAATTGCACGATCTACGCCAGCACAAAAACCATGTGGATTCGCGAGCAATACTTGCATCTGATTTTATCCTGTAAATAAATTCTAAAAATATAGCTTAACTAGTCTGGGTACAAGTATAACAATATCTCAGATTTCAATCTCGGTATCATCAAATAATAAAACATCGATGACCAACATAATTGCACCAATCGTAATTGCCGAATCAGCAACATTAAAGGCTGGCCAATATATATCTTGATAATAAACCTCAATAAAATCGATAACATAGCCCAGGGTTACCCGATCCCATAAATTTCCTAAGGCCCCGCCAAGCACGAAGGCCAATGCTATCAACAACCATCGTCTGTTTGATGGCACGCCATACATCCAGATTACTATGGCAATACTAATCACGGATGCGAGCCCGATAAAAAACCAGCGTTGCCATCCTCCTGCCTGACTTAAAAAACTGAACGCTGCGCCTGTGTTATGCATCAATGTTAGATTGAAACCCGGGATAATATGTAATTGCTGATAAAGCGTTAATTCCTGAACAGCATAAAACTTCGTAAGCTGATCAAAAATAATGATCACAAATGATAAAGTCAGCCATTTAAACATGGGACAATTCTAAATCAGGCATACTGTCTGGTCTCACCTTCACCATCGACATTTTCTATGCATCGCTCACATAACTCAGGATGCATCTCATTAAAACCAACTTCTTCATGATGATGCCAGCAACGAACACACTTATTATATTTTGAAGGTTTTACATGGATATATAAACCGGAAATTTCAGATTCTACAGCTTCACTAACACGACCATCTTCACGATGTATACGCGCATATGATGTGATTAAAACAAAATGCAATTCATCATCTAATTTAGATAAATTTTGATATATGTTCTCATCACAATACAAATCTACTTCTGCATCAAGCGAAGATCCAATCGTGCCATTCTCTCGTAATAGTTCCAGTTGTCTATTGACTTCATCACGTATCAGAATTATCTCATTCCACTGAGATTGTCTTTCATTAGATTCAGAATCGTTAATATCTAATTCATACCATTCCTCAAGAAATACGGACTCGCCTTTTTTACCAGGAATATGTTTCCATATCTCATCCGCAGTAAAACTCATTATGGGTGCTAACCATCGCACCAGCATTTCAGCAAGATAAAATATCGCTGTCTGTGCTGAACGCCTTCCTGAACTGTTTTCTTGCATTGTATATTGCCGATCTTTTGTTATATCCAGATAAAAGCCACCCATTTCTATTACACAGAATTGATGCAACATTTGATAGATCAAATGAAACTCAAAATTATTATAGGCAGTAACAATTTCTTTCTGTAGACGCGCCGCATGCTCAACAGCCCACTTATCCAATTCCAGCATTTCTGTATAAGCAATACTGTTTTGTTCAGGATCAAAACCGTTAAGATTAGAAAGTAAATATCGTCCAGTATTACGAAAACGCCGGTAGGCATCCGCCATCCGTTTAAGTATTTCATCAGAAACATTCATTTCTGTTCGATAATCTGTTGCAGCAACCCATAAACGCAAAATATCAGCGCCCAAAACATTCATCACTTTTTGAGGGGCAACAACATTACCTTTCGACTTGGACATCTTCATGCCCTTGGCATCGACTGTAAAACCATGTGTTACAACACCATGATATGGCTTATCACCATTATTCATTGCGACCGATGTTAGAAGTGCAGATTGAAACCAGCCACGATGTTGATCAGAACCTTCGAGATAAAGATCGGCAGGAAAGTTTAATCGTTCGTCTGCATTTAACACCGTATCATGAGTAACACCTGAATCGAACCAGACGTCTAATGTATCGGTCACCTTGGCATACTGTTCTGATTCATCACCGAGTAATGTTGCTGCATCCAGATCAAACCAGGCATCGATACCTTTCTCTTCAATTAAGCCGGCAACTTTTTCGATCAACTGTGGTGTTTCAGGATGTAGTTCCTGTGACTCTCGATGAATGAATACTGCAATGGGCACACCCCAGGTACGTTGACGCGAGATACACCAGTCTGGTCGATTTTCGATCATGCCATGGATACGTTCTTCACCCCATGATGGCAACCAATTTACATCCTTGATAGCATCTAATGCCTGACTTCGTAATTCATTGACGTCCATACTGATAAACCATTGTGGTGTAGCACGAAAAATGATTGGCGTTTTATGCCGCCAGCAATGTGGATAACTATGCTGTAACGACTCATGGTGTAATAAAGTTCCTTTATCTTCCAACACATTGAGTACTGAGGCATTGGCTTTAAAAACATGTTCACCAGCAAAGAGTTCTGTATTCGACAAGAAACAGCCATTATCACCAACGGGATTATCGACGGGTAATCCATAACGTTGACCAACAATATAGTCATCCTGGCCATGACCTGGCGCAGTATGTACAGCACCTGTCCCCGCTTCCAGCGTAACATGGTCACCTAATATGACAGGTACAACACGATCATAAAATGGATGTTGAAGTTTTAAACCTTCAAGCCTGGAACCGGCACAAGACCCCAGAACTTTATAATCTTCAATGCCACAACGCGACATGACGTCTTTATACAATCTATCGGCTAGTATCAATGCTTCGTTACCGGTTTGTACCAATACGTATTCATATTCCGGATGTAAGGCAACAGCCTGGTTAGCAGGTAAAGTCCAGGGTGTAGTTGTCCAGATCACAACAGAAACTGATTCAAGATTTGTTTCAACTTCAAAACATTTCAATAATTCTGCTTGTTCAGTTGAACGGAATCGTACATCTATAGCAGGCGATTGTTTATCTTCATATTCGACTTCGGCTTCGGCTAATGCTGAACCACAATCAGAACACCAATGAACCGGTTTTACACCTTTATGTAAATGTCCTGCAGAAATGATCTTGCCCAGTGCCCTGACAATATTTGCCTCGGTTTTAAAATCCATGGTCAGATAGGGTTTCTCCCAATCACCCAACACACCAAGGCGTATAAAATCATTACGCTGTTTATCAACCTGTTTCAGTGCGTACTCACGACAGGCATTACGGAACGTACCCGAATCGACTTTTACACTTGCCTTGCCTACTTTCTTTTCAACCTGTAATTCAATCGGTAACCCATGACAATCCCAACCCGGGACATAAGGTGCATCAAAACCATTTAAACTTTGTGATTTAACAATAATGTCTTTAAGAATCTTGTTAACAGCATGACCTATGTGAATATCGCCATTTGCGTATGGTGGTCCGTCATGCAGAATAAATTTTTCGGCGCCTTCTCTTTTTTGTCTTAACTGCCCATAGATATCATTCTCTTGCCAATGCTTCAGCATCTCAGGTTCACGCTGAGCGAGATTGGCCTTCATTGGAAAAGCAGTCATGGGCAAGTTAAGCGTGTCTTTATAACTCGTCATTGTTTTAATCAAATGTTGTTATCGTTTTGTTATTATTATTTAGCTTTAAACTGTTCCTGGCATTATCAACATCTTTTTTTATTTGTTTAACCAATTCTTCCTCGGTATTAAAGTCGCCATCGCCGCGTAATTTATCAAGTAATTCAACCTGTAAATGCCGACCATATAAATCATCATCAAAATCCAGAATATGAACTTCCAGGATTACACGTTCACCTTTATATACCGGTCTTGAACCAACATAGACAGCAGCATCAAGCGGTTCATTTCCAAGGCCGTACACACGACCGGAAAATATTCCTACTACAGGTGACAAATATCTGTGTAGCTCTATATTAGCAGTTGCATATCCGAGCTTGTGTCCACGTTTATCACCATGTACAACTCGACCACTTATTCTATAAGGACGTCCAAGCAATCTGGTTGCCTTAGTCATATCACCACTGTCAAGCGCCTGGCGTATCAATGTACTACTGACACGTTCATTAGCAGAATTAAATGAGTTGGTCATACTAACTTCAAAACCTTTTTCCCGGGCAACACCTGTCAGATACTGATAATCGCCTTCCCGATCTTTCGCAAAACGAAAATCATCTCCAATAATCAATTTTTTTACTGCCAATGTATTTAGCAAAATCTCATCAACAAACTCTGCTGCTGATAAGTTTGCTATCTGTTTATTGAATTTGAGACATGCAACCCGATCAATGTCATGACGAGAAAGTTGTTGTAGTTTTTCACGTAACCGTGTTAACCGTGATGGTGCCTTGTCAGGAGAAAAATATTCTATTGGCTGTGGTTCAAATATTAGTACCGTCGACAGTAATCCAGCGCTTTTTGCACTTTCCTTTAATTGCTCCAATACGGCCTGGTGTCCTAAATGAACACCATCAAAATTTCCTATCGTCGCAGCACAACTTTTTCGTTGCCTCTGCAAATTGACCAGTCCGCGTATAAATTCCATCAGCTTTTCACAAAATCACGGATTATACCGATCTAGAGAAACTATGTGAAAACGTCACGTGCGTAGAAAATGCTAGGCAAAATTTTGCGCAAAAGCGGACAACTGCATGGATGCAGGAGGTAGAGCGACGCAGGACGCCAAAGCCGAGTTTATAATTAATTTGTCGCTTCCCGACTCCGCATTTTAAACAAACAATAACAACGCATATCGAGGCAATATTAGTTTTCATGCTGTTTCTCAGACCGGGGCTGTCATATGGCGTAATCGTAATCCGCTAATCCATAGCAAGATAAAGTATACCAATGCGCCTACGCTGACCCATAATGCCAGATTCAGGGTGCGTTGGAACACATCCCAATCGAACCAGGCTGTGATATCACCTGCACCCAATACCACCAATACGCCCATGGTTATTAGGGCAATCATGACTTTAACAAGAAATCTTCCCCATCCACCTCTAGACTGATAAATACCATCCCGTTTTAAAATTCTGAATAACAAAAATGCCTGCAAGAAAGCAGATATCGAGGTCGCCAGTGCCAGCCCGGCATGGGCCAATGGACCAACCAATAGCAGATTCAAAACGATATTGGCCAGCATTGCAACTGCGCCGATCTTAACGGGTGTTTTTGTATCCTGGCGCGAAAAGAAACCGCTTGCCAATACCTTGATTAAGATGAATGCGGGTAATCCTACTGCATACCCCATCAAACTCCGGCTCGCCATAACAACATCATGAGAAGTAAATTCGTCATATTGAAACAAGGTCGTTAACAATGGTGCTGCCAATGCAGCTAGACCAACAGCAGCGGGAAGTGCAATCATAAATACCCAGCGTAGTGCCCAATCAAGCATATTGGAAAAACTTTCCTTTGAACCTTGTGCATGTTTCTCAGACAGGTTGGGAAGTATTACTGTTGCCAGGGCGATACCAAAAACACCTAATGGAAATTCAACCAGACGATCAGAGAAATATAACCACGAAATACTGCCCGTTACCAGAAATGAAGCAATCAAGGTATCTATCAATAGATTGATTTGCACGATTGAAACCGCAAATAAAACAGGCAACATCAGTTTAAGAATCCGTTTTACACCCTCTCGATCACGATTCAACCCGGGTCGAGGAAACATTCGAATCCGGAAAAGAAAAGGAACTTGAAATAATAATTGGACAACACCTGCAATAAAAACACCCCATGCCAGTGCTTCGATTGGCGTTTCCATTAACGGCGCCAACCAGATAGCGCATGAGATCATGGACAGATTAAGTAAAACTGGTGTAAAGGCAGGTACTGCAAATTGTTTATAGGTATTAAGAATACTACCGGCAAACGCGGTCAGTGAGATAAACAAAATATAAGGAAATGTAATCTTGAGCAGATCACTGGCAAGTGTATGTTTATCCGGATTGTTCAAAAAACCAGGGGCAAAGATCGTGATCAGGATTGGACTGATAAGCACCCCAATAGCTGTAACGACAAATAAAACCAGTCCAAGTGAAGCTGCTGTTTGATCTACCAAGGCGCGTACATCTTCTCCTCCTCGCTGCTCTTTATACTCCGCAAGTACAGGGACGAAGGCTTGCGAAAATCCACCTTCAGCAAATAACCGACGAAGAAAATTCGGAATACGAAAAGCGACAATAAAGACATCGACACCAAGCCCAGCGCCAAATAAGCGGGCGATAACAATATCGCGTATCAAGCCAAAAATACGCGAGATGGTGGTCATCCCCCCCACTGTGAAGGTGGACTTCAATAACTTAAGGCTCATTTAGAGTACTTCCATAATCGATATCAATCGTTAACTATCTAGTCTATCTACTTGTTTTTACTTTCAATTATGCTGATTCTGAATAGCATATCATATCCAGGCCCGCATATTGCCCGAGTTGGCGAAATGATCACACCGGGTTGCTGTGTTTTGAACGTGCTCGCGACTGCAATCATAGCCTTAGCTCTGGTGAAAGAAGCATGCGCGATCAAAACACATCAAACCAAGTGAGGGTTCGTTAACTCGCGTAATATGCAGGCCCGCTAAAGGATTGACAAATTGCCCTAATATCCGCATGATGTCGCGCCTTTAAAGAACGAATCAGGAGTCAAGAGTGGCAAATATTGCATCGGCGAAAAAACGTGCTCGTCAGGCTGAAAAATTACGCCTGCATAATGCGAGTCAACGTTCCATGCTTCGCACCCATATCAAGAAAGTCATTAACGCTATCGAAGCAAAAGATAAAGAAGCTGCACAAAATGCATATCAGGCAGCTGTTCCCGTAATCGATGCAATGGTCACAAAAGGGATAATTCACAAAAACAAGGCCGCCAGACAAAAATCACGTTTAAATGGTCACGTGAAAGCACTCTGAAAACTTACAAAATACGAATTACTTAAACCGGATAAAAGCCTGTTTTTTTGTTTTTCCGAGTAACAAAATTACTTTTAAAAATAGTAATTTTTTGTTCGCCTCGTCCATGAGGCTCACCCCTTCGGGGTTGGCACTCAAAATCGCTCCAAGCGATTTTGTCGTGAGAGCAAGGACCTCGGTACCCCCTTGAGGGGTGAGCACCGCGTGCAAAACCGGAATGTATAGATAATACATGAGGATTTGAGCACGGAGCTAACGCAACTATCGCGGAAAAAGTGCATTTTTAAACCAGGATCATGTTATCCCGGTGGATTAGTTCATCTTCATCAATATGACCAAGTAACTCCTGGATCTCCCTGCTGGATTTACCAATGATCAATTTAGTCTGGGTTGAATCATAATTTGTTACACCGCGTGCGATCTCTTTTCCAGATTGATCAACACATGAAATGATTTCACCACGTTTGAACTCTCCATTAACAGATTTAATTCCAACAGGTAACAAACTTTTCCCGTTTTTCGTTAATGCTATTACTGCGCCATCATCAAGAGACACTGTTCCTTGAAGGTAAGTCTGATTTGCTAACCACCGTTTTCGAGCTTGTAAAGGTTCTTCGGATGTTGTTAATAAAGTACCAACTGAATCACCATCAGAGACCTTTAGCAAGATTGATTCGTCATTACCCGAAGCGATAATAGTTTGTGTGCCAGACTTTGCTGCTCTCTTAGCTGCTTTCAACTTGGTTCGCATTCCACCTCTACCGAGACTACCACCCTCACCTGCATAGCCCTTTAAAGATTTATCATCAGCTTCTGCTTGATCAATTAATTTGGCAGAAGAGTCTTCGCGAGGATCTGCAGTATAAAGACCCTTTTGATCAGTTAATAAAACAAGTAGTTCTGCATCAATAAGATTAGCAACTAAACCTGCCAGCTTATCATTATCACCAAAACGAATTTCATCAGTAGCTACTGTATCATTCTCATTCACAATAGGTACGACACCTAATTTAAGTAAGGTATTCAGACTGGTACGCGCATTAAGGTATCGAGCACGGTTAGCTATATCATCATGAGTTAATAAAATCTGCGCCGTGTGTTTATCATATTTTTGAAAACAAACTTCGTATGCCTGTATTAATCCCATCTGCCCTACCGCTGCTGCGGCTTGTAATTCGCGCACAACATTTGGCCTGGTATTCCAACCAAGTCGGGTTATACCTTCAGCAACAGCGCCTGAAGATACAATTACTATCTCAACACCACGTTCATTGAGTGTAGTAATCTGGTTTACCCAGTTATCAAGCAAGTCGTGTTTGAGACCACAACCATTGTCCGTGAGTAAGGCACTGCCTATCTTGACAACCCAACGTCGCGTGTTTCTTAATTTTTCTCGCTCATCACTCATTTATTTCTTCCTGGCTTGTACTCATATTTCCCTGACTTGATATCCAATCATACATTGCATAACTCAATTCCTGACAACCTGCGCTTGTCACGGCTGATATAACATACATTTTGATGTCATTATCCAGTTTATCTTGTAGCTCAACTTTCAGTTCATCCATTAACTCTGCCGGTAATACATCAGATTTATTTAAAACCAACCAGCGTTCTTTTTGTGATAACGCTTCATCATAACGTATTAATTCTGCTTCAATGGTTTTGATATCCTTTAATACATCTTCTGGATCCTGACCAGCATCTACGATGTGTAATAATAAATTTGTTCGGCTTAAATGTTTCAGGAACTCGATACCCAAACCAGCCCCATCTGCGGCACCTTCAATCAAGCCGGGTATATCAGCAATAACAAAACTTTTCTCAGTATCAATTCTGACCACACCAAGGTTTGGATACATTGTTGTAAAAGGATAATCTGCTACTTTTGGTGTCGCTGCAGATACCGCACGAATAAAACTCGATTTGCCAGCATTCGGTATACCAAGTAAACCAACATCAGCCAAGACCTGTAATTCCAGTCTTAAATTTCGTTCTTCTCCTGGTGACCCTTTTGTTGTTTGTCGAGGCGAACGATTAACACTGCTTTTAAAGCGCGCATTTCCCAAGCCGTGGAAACCACCTTGTGCAACCAGTAGTTTTTCATCATTACTTACCAGGTCACCGATCAATTCATCTGTATCATCATCATAAACGAGCGTACCGGAAGGTACTTTTACATATAAGTCTTCTGCCTTTTTGCCGATACGATCACGCCCCATCCCGGGTTGACCCTTTTTAGCTCGAAACAGACGATCATGGCGAAAATCCACTAACGTATTCAAACCCTCGTTGACCAATAGATAGACACTGCCACCGTCACCACCATCACCGCCATCAGGTCCTCCCTTGGGGATGAATTTTTCGCGACGAAAGCTGAGGCAGCCATCACCACCTTTGCCGGCCACAACACTAATCGTCGCTTCATCTACAAACTTCATGATCTACCTTCGCCTTTCACTCCAGAGCTTCGTTACTTACCTTTTACCCTCGGTCATGTATATATACATACACTTCGCTTCGGATAAAAGGCGCGTGCCTCGCTCAGTAGCAAAATGCTTGGTATATACAGTATTAAATGAACAAACCAGACTACCAATATTATTTAGTTTGAAAACACGAGTTAATAAATTAATAACTCAGTGATCTCGGTGTACTCTGTGGCTCAAAATGAAAAACCCCGCCAGTGGCGGGGGTTTTATACTAAATCTTAATTTTTTAGGCTTAGCCCGCGACCACGTCTACCAAAGTACGAGTCCTGGGGCCTCTTTGTTTTAAATTCAACCTTACCCCCTGCTTTGGCAAATAAGGTGTGGTCATGACCTAATCCAACGTTTACGCCGGCATGGTATTTAGTGCCGCGTTGACGAATGATAATATTGCCGGCTTTAACCTGTTCACCACCATATTTTTTTACACCAAGACGTTTCGATTCGGAATCGCGTCCATTTCGTGTACTACCACCTGCTTTCTTATGAGCCATTGCTAAACTCCAATTCTTAACTAGCTGCGATATTGGTTATAGAGATTTCAGTATAGGCCTGACGATGTCCCATCTGCTTACGATGGTGTTTACGGCGGCGAAATTTAACAATTTTCACCTTAGGACCACGACCGTGATTTTCAACTTTAGCGGTTACTTTTGCCCCTTTAACAAGAGGTGTCCCAACAGTGACATTATCACCATCAACAAGCATCAATACATCAGAAATTTTGATGTTCTTACCCGCTTCTGTATCGAGCTTCTCAACTTTGAGCTTATCGCCCTTTTCTACCTTATACTGCTTGCCACCGGACTTGATTACCGCGTACATCTTGATTCTCCATACCTTGCACGATTGTGCACATTCAACAAAGGGGGCAGATTCTAAGAAATTCAACAGGTGGTTACAAGACAAGAATGTTAAAATCATAAAATATCCTTGAATTAACCGTGTTCGGGCAGTATTTTTCTCCCGATTTGATTATATTTCAGCAACTTAAACACTAATCTAAATACGTGAACCAAAACGACGCAACTGCCGAAAACCGAGAAATTATAGGCATTGACCGCATTCGCGAGCTAATCGCGGCTGATATGTCCAGGGTAAACAGCTTAATTGAAGAAAGTCTGTACTCAGAAGTTGGTCTGATAGACCAACTTGGGCATTACATTATTAATAGTGGCGGAAAACGCCTACGACCTGCCGTTGTATTATTGAGCTCCCGGGTTTTCTCCTATCAAGGAGACCAGAATATTAATCTGGCGGCAATCATCGAATTTATCCATACCGCAACCTTATTACATGACGATGTGGTGGATGCATCGTTACTTCGTCGTGGTCACGAAACGGCTAATCAACGGTGGGGGAATGAAGCAAGTGTATTGGTAGGCGATTTCGTCTATTCCCGTGCCTTCCAGATGATGGTGAATGTCAATTCCATGCGTGTGATGCATATACTCTCTGAAACAACCAACACCATTGCCGAAGGAGAAGTCCAACAATTAATCAATCGCCATGATCCAGGGACCAGTAAAGATAACTATCTGGAAGTTATTCGTAACAAGACAGCCAAGTTATTTGAGGCCGCAGCACAATTAGGCGCAGTCATTTCAAATCGATCAGAAAAAGAAGAACAAGCAATGGCTGCTTATGGTCGACATCTCGGCACTGCATTTCAATTAATAGATGATGTGCTTGATTACAGCTCTTCTTCAGATGAACTGGGTAAAAATATCGGAGACGATCTTGCACAAGGAAAACCTACGCTGCCATTGTTATATGCAATGTGGCATGGAAATAAAAATGAAGCCGAGCTAATCAGTAATGCTATAGAAAATGGTGGTCTTGAAAATATCGAACAAATTAAAACAGCAATTAATTCAACAGAGGCTATTTCATACACAGCAAAAATCGCTAACGAAGAAGCCAAGCTTGCCATGGATGCTTTAAATGGGTTACCAACGTCTGAATACCTGGATGCACTTTACGCATTAGCTAGATTCTCAGTAGAAAGACAATACTAATAAATCATTTCGGGGTTGCCTACAGGGATGTACGACTGCAAGGACCCCGGTACCCCCTTGAGGAGTGTGCAGAAAGTACGATTACATGGATGTAATCGGTAGAGTCGAGTCTGGAACGGAGACCGAGAACGACTCAGGAGACAAAGTCGAGGTAGTAGAAAACATCGGGAAGTGTGCAGCCTGCCCTTGGGTACACGTTTTCGAGTGCTCAGACAGATAGTAAGTAAATTAATAAGCCAATTAAATATATCGAAGACGGGGTGTAGCTCAGCCTGGTAGAGCGCTGCCTTCGGGAGGCAGAGGCCGGAGGTTCAAATCCTCTCACCCCGACCAAT